>JAJXVM010000222.1 GCA_021782135.1 Myxococcales bacterium
AGTACGAGTTCCAGCTCGCCAACATGAACCGCAAGCTCGACCCCGAGTTCGACAGCGTGTTCGTCATGACGGGCGAGAAGTACTTCTACGTCTCCGCCCGGCTGGTCCGCGAGGTGGCGAGCTACGGGGGCGACGTCTCCGGGATGGTGCCCCCGAACGTGCTGGCGGGGCTGCAGGCCAAGTTCGCCGGGCCGGCGGGCCGGCGATCCTGAGGCGCTTTTCCGAGCCGCCCGGATCGGGTATTCTCGGCCTCCCTCATCCTTCCCCGCAGCCCGCCGGCAGGCCCCGCGCCCCGGCTCAGGAGGTTCCACGGCCATGAAGCTTGCCCAGCGTCTCGACGGAGTGAAGCCCTCGCCCACGCTCGCCATCACCGCCAAGGCGAACGAGCTCAAGGCCAAGGGCGTGGACGTGGTGGGCTTCGGGGCCGGCGAGCCGGACTTCGACACCCCGCAGGCCATCAAGGACGCGGCGGTCAAGGCCATCGGCGCCGGGTTCACCAAGTACACCCCCACCGGCGGCATCCCCAAGCTCCGCGAGGCCATCGCCGCCCGCATCCAGGCGGAGCACAAGGTCGCCTACAAGCCGTCCGAGGTGCTGGTCTCCTGCGGCGGCAAGCACGCGCTCTACAACCTCTTCCAGGCGCTCCTCAACCCGGGCGACGAGGTGGTGATCTTCACCCCGTACTGGGTCTCCTACGCCGACATGGTGCGGCTCGCCGAGGGCACCCCGGTGCTGGTGCAGACCGGGCCGGAGAGCGACTTCGAGCCCACGCCGGCGCAGATCCAGGGCGCCATCACCGGCAAGACCAAGGCGATCATCGTCAACAGCCCGTCGAACCCGACCGGCGCCATGTTCTCGCGCAAGACGCTCGAGACGGTCATCGCCGCGGTGAAGGGCAAGGACATCCTCGTCGTCTCCGACGACATCTACGACAAGCTCGTCTACCGCGGGAAGTTCGAGAACGTCCTCGACCTCGACCCGTCGCTGCGAGAGCAGGTGGCGCTCGTGAACGGCGTCTCCAAGACCTACGCCATGACCGGCTGGCGCATCGGCTGGACGGCCGGGCCCCAGGCGCTCGTGAGCGCCATGCAGAAGCTGCAGGACAACTCCACCTCCAACGCCTCCTCCATCGCGCAGCACGCCGCCCTCGCGGCGGTGACGCTGCCGCTCGAGGCCGAGGTCGAGAAGATGCGCCAGACCTTCGACGGCCGGCGCAAGCACATCGTCCAGCGGCTGAACGCCATCCCGGGCGTGAAGTGCAACGAGCCCTCGGGCGCCTTCTACGTCTTCCCGGACGTGCGGGCGCTCCTCTCCCGCAAGGCCCCCGGCCAGTCCGAGCCGCTCGGGAACGACGAGCGCTTCGTGGCCCAGCTGCTCGAGGCCCACAAGGTCGCCGCCGTGCCCGGCTCGGCCTTCGGCGCGCCGGGGTTCATGCGCCTGTCCTTCGCCACCTCGATGGAGCAGATCGACAAGGGGCTCGACCGGCTGGCCGAGATGGTGAAGACCCTCGGCTAGAGAGGCCTCCCGCCCGAAACTCCACGGGGCCGTCCGCGCTGCGGAACGGCCCCGTTTCATGCTAGGTTCCGCCGCCATGCCTCGCCGCACAGACATCAAGAAGATCATGATCGTGGGCTCGGGTCCGATCGTCATCGGACAGGCCTGCGAGTTCGACTACTCCGGGACCCAGGCCTGCAAGGCGCTCCAGGAGGAGGGGTACGAGGTCGTGCTCCTCAACTCCAACCCGGCGACGGTGATGACCGACCCGGGGTTCGCCGACCGCACCTACGTCGAGCCGATCACGCCGGAGTTCGCCGAGCAGATCCTGGCGCGCGAGAAGCCGGACGCGCTGCTGCCCACGCTGGGGGGCCAGACGGCCCTCAACCTGGCGGTGGCGCTCGCCAAGAACGGGGCGCTCGCGCGGCACGGGGTGCAGCTCATCGGCGCCTCGCTCGAGGCCATCGAGAAGGCCGAGGACCGGCAGCTGTTCAAGGCGGCGATGGCCCGGATCGGCGTGGAGATGCCGAAGAGCGGCTACGCCCAGAGCTTCGAGGAGGCCAAGGAGATCTCGGAGCGGATCGGCTTCCCCATCATCATCCGCCCGAGCTTCACCATGGGCGGGGAGGGCGGCGGGGTCGCCTACAACCGCGAGGAGTTCGACGAGCTGGCGCGGCGGGCGCTGATGCTCTCGCCGACGCACACCATCCTGGTGGAGGAGTCGATCATCGGGTGGAAGGAGTACGAGCTCGAGGTGATGCGCGACAGGGCGGACAACGTCGTCATCATCTGCAGCATCGAGAACTTCGATCCGATGGGCGTCCACACCGGCGACTCGATCACCGTCGCCCCCATCCAGACGCTGACCGACAAGGAGTACCAGCGGCTCCGCGACATGGCGGTGAGCATCATCCGCGAGATCGGCGTCGACACCGGCGGCTCGAACATCCAGTTCGGCGTCCACCCCGAGAACGGCCGGGTGGTGGTCATCGAGATGAACCCGCGCGTCTCGCGCAGCTCGGCGCTGGCCTCCAAGGCCACCGGGTTCCCCATCGCCAAGATCGCCGCCAAGCTGGCGGTGGGCTACACCCTCGACGAGATCCGCAACGACATCACCCGCGAGACCCCGGCCTCCTTCGAGCCGACCATCGACTACGTGGTCACCAAGGTCCCGCGCTTCGCCTTCGAGAAGTTCAAGGGGGCGGACGACACCCTCACCACCGCCATGAAGTCGGTGGGCGAGGTGATGTCGATCGGCCGCACCTTCCAGGAGAGCCTGCAGAAGTCGCTGCGCGGCCTGGAGATCGACCGCTGCGGCCTCGAGTCGCCGCTCGGCAAGCGCCCCGGCGACGTCTGGACCCCGGCGGAGCTCGACCGGATCCGCGAGGAGATGCGGGTGCCGCGCGCGGCGCGCATCTTCTGGGTCGGCGAGGGGCTCCGCGCCGGCCTCACCGTGGACGAGGTGCACGCCGTCACGCGCATCGACCGCTGGTTCCTGCGCGAGATGGCCGGGATCGTGGCCCACGAGGAGGTGCTCGCCCATGGGCTCCCGGCCGGCCGCGAGGCCTGGCGCGAGACCAAGCGGATGGGCTTCTCCGACAAGCGCGTCGCCCAGCTCGCCGGCCGGACGGAGCGCGAGGCGCGCGAGGCGCGGATCGCCGCCGGGGTGCGCCCGGTCTTCAAGCGGGTGGACACCTGCGCCGCCGAGTTCGAGGCCTACACCCCGTACCTCTACTCGACCTACGAGGAGGAGTGCGAGGCGGCCCCCACCGACCGCCAGAAGGTGATGATCCTGGGCGGCGGCCCGAACCGCATCGGCCAGGGCATCGAGTTCGACTACTGCTGCGTCCACGCCAGCTTCGCGCTGAGGCAGGCCGGGTTCGAGACCATCATGGTCAACTGCAACCCGGAGACGGTCTCGACCGACTACGACACCAGCGACCGGCTCTACTTCGAGCCGCTGACGCTCGAGGACGTGCTCGAGATCGTCCACGTGGAGAAGCCGCTCGGGCTCATCGTGCAGTACGGCGGGCAGACGCCGCTCAAGCTGGCGGTGCCGCTGCACCAGCTCGGCGTCCCCATCCTCGGCACCGCCCCCGACGCCATCGACCGGGCCGAGGACCGCGAGCGCTTCGCCGAGCTCATCGAGAAGCTCAAGCTGCGCCAGCCGGAGAACGGCGTGGCCCGCAGCGCCGACGAGGCCTTCGCGGTGGCCCGGCGCATCGGCTACCCCGCCATGGTGCGCCCCTCCTACGTGCTCGGCGGCCGCGCCATGGAGGTGGTCTACGACGACGCCGACCTGCGCGGCTACCTCACCGAGGCGGTGCAGGCCTCCAACGAGCGGCCGGTGCTCATCGACCGCTTCCTCAAGGACGCCGCCGAGGTGGACGTGGACGTCGTCTCCGACGGCCAGGACGTGGTGGTCGGCGGGGTGATGGAGCACATCGAGGAGGCCGGCATCCACTCCGGCGACTCGGCCTGCGCGCTCCCGCCCTACAGCCTGGCGCCGCACCTGGTGGCCGAGATCGAGCGGCAGTCGATCGCGCTGGCCCGCGAGCTCGGGGTGAAGGGGCTCATGAACGTGCAGTTCGCCATCCAGGCCGACACGGTCTTCATCCTCGAGGTGAACCCGCGGGCCAGCCGCACCGTGCCCTTCGTGGGCAAGGCCACCGGCGTGCAGCTCGCCAAGGTGGCGGCGCTCTGCATGGTGGGGAAGACCCTGCGCGAGCAGGGGCTGACGGCGAGCCCGCGCCCGGCGCACACCTCGGTGAAGGAGGCGGTCTTCCCGTTCGCCCGCTTCCGCGGGGTGGACACGGTCCTCGGGCCGGAGATGCGCTCCACCGGCGAGGTGATGGGGGTCTCGAGGGACTTCTACAGCGCCTTCTGGAAGGCGCAGGCGGCCGCCGGCAACTCGCTGCCGCTGCCGGGCCCGGGGGCGAAGGCGCGCGCGTTCGTCTCGGTGAAGGCGGCCGACAAGCCGGGCGTGGTCGAGGTGGCGAAGCGGCTGGTCGCGCTGGGCTTCGAGGTGCTCTCGACGCGCGGCACGGCCGCCTTCCTGGCGGAGCGGGGCATCGCCGCCACCGTGGTGCTCAAGGTGAAGGAGGGGCGCCCGAGCATCGTCGATCACATCAAGGACGGTGACGTGGCGTTCGTCATCAACACCACCGCGGGCAAGAGCGAGATCGCGGACAGCTACTCCATCCGGCGCGAGACCCTGATGAAGGGGCTCCCGTACTTCACCACCCTCACCGGCGCCCGCGCGGCGGTCGGGGCGATGGAGGCGGCGAAGGCCGGGCGGCCCGGCGTCTGCTCGCTGCAGGAGTACCACGGGATGGCGGCGCGCCGGAGTTGACAGGGCGGTGACCCTCTTGCAGTATTTGCGCGGTTGCGGCCGCTCCGGCTCCGGGGCGGCCGCTAGGTTTTTGGACGCACCGCAACACGGAAGGATGAGTCGAGATGGCTGACGCGCGCGTTCCCATGACCAAGGCCGGCCTCGCCCGCCTCAAGGCGGAGCTGAAGCGGCTCAAGTACGTCGAGCGGCCCAAGATCGTGAAGGAGATCGCCGAGGCCCGCGCCCACGGGGACCTCTCGGAGAACGCCGAGTACCACGCCGCCAAGGACAAGCAGTCGCACGTGGAGGGGCGCATCCTCCAGGTGGAGGACTGGATCGCCCGCGCCGAGGTGATCGACGTGTCGAAGCTCTCGGGCGAGCGGGTGGTCTTCGGCGCGACCGTGACCCTCGACGACTCGCAGTCCGGCGAGGAGGTCGTCTACCAGATCGTCGGCGAGCTCGAGGCCGACCTGAAGCAGGGCAAGATCAGCGTCACCAGCCCCATCGCCCGCGGGCTCATCGGGAAGAGCGAGGGGGACGAGGTGGTGGTCCAGGCCCCGGGCGGATCCCGGGCCTACGAGATCGTCTCGGTCGAGTTCGTCGAGGAGGAGCTCGAGGCGGAGCCGGAGTAGCCCGCCCCGGCGCGCGCCATGGCCGGGGAGCGGCGAGGCGGAGGCGGCTGTCACCCCCGCCCGCTAGACTCCTCCGGCGTGGACGGACCGGGGGAGGGACTGCTCGAGGAGGGGGCGCGGGGCGCGCCGGGGCGGCAGCTCGAGGCGCTCGTGGCTCCGCTGCGCTTCGCGGCGCGAGACGACTTCGCCGGGCTTCCCCGGCTGCGCGGCTTCGGCGAGCTGGTCCGCGGCGCGGTGGCGCGAGCCCGCCAGGCCGGCGCCCCCGAGTCCCCCGAGCTGCTGGGGCTCGCCAGCGAGGCCGAATCCTTCGAGGCGCGGGACCTCGCCGGCCGCCGCAAGGCCGCGGCGCGCATCGCCGCGCACCTGGCGGCGCTCATCCCGGTGCCGCCGGAGCTGCAGCAGGTGGCCCGCCGGGCCCGCATCGAGATGACGGCGGCGAGGGCGCGCGGCGCCGCCTCGGCGGCGCGCCGGGCGCCCGGGGCCGCCGCTCCGCAG
>JAJXVM010000223.1 GCA_021782135.1 Myxococcales bacterium
GACCCGGCTGGCGATGCCCGAGGGGATCATGGTGAGCGGGCTGGAATGGGACCGGGGTGACCTCTTCTACGCCGGCGGTGGCGGGAGCGGCCGCGTCCGGGCGGTGCGGAGGCCTCGCGGGCGGCCGGGGCGCTCGCCGCGCGGCGGCTGAGGGCGCGACCCGCCCCGCGAATGCGAAGGCCCCCCGGGTTGCGGGAGGCCTCGCGAGGTTTCCGGTTCTGGAGCCGACACCCAGATTTGAACTGGGGACCTACTGATTACGAATCAGTTGCTCTACCAACTGAGCTATGTCGGCGAAAGCGCCGCGTTGTTTAGCATCGCGGGCGCGGCCCTGCAAGCGCCCGTCGCACGGGCCCGGGCTCTTGCCGCGGCGCGGCAAGGGCTCACCTCCCGGTCATGCGGTTGCCGCACCGCACCGCGGCGCGCGGGGAGCTGGGCGTCCAGCCGGCCGCGCGCCGCGGTCGGTTCTCTACTTGCTCTTCTCGCCCCCGAGCTTCACCGGGACGAAGAAGGCGTTCTGGCCGCGGCGCACCCGCAGCGCCACCGTCTGGCCCGGCTTCAGGCCGGAGAGGATCTTGGCGAGCTGATCGGGGGCGGAGACCACCTGCCCCTTCACCTCGAGGATGAGGTCCCCGCGCTGGATCCCGGCCCGGTCGGCGGGGCCGTCGGTGACCACGTCCGAGACCACCACGCCGGTGTCGCCGGAGATGCCCAGCTGCCGGGCCACGTCCGGCGTGAGCGCGGTGACCTTGACGCCGAGCTTCGCCTGGTTGCGGGCGGCGCCGTTCTCGCCCTCCTCGCCCTCCTCGCCGAACTCACCGCGCGCCAGCGCCTCCTCGCTCTCGGGACGGGTGGCCACGGTGACGGTGAAGTCCTTCTTCGAGCCGCCGCGCAGCACGGTCACGTGGGCCTTCCCGCCCGGGGGGATCATCGCCACCCCGCGGGTGAGCTGCCCGGAGGACTCGACCGGCTTCCCGTTCAGGGCGACGACGATGTCCCCGGCCTTGATGCCGGCCTTGGCCGCCGGCGCGTTCGGCACCACCTGCTGCACCACGGCGCCCCGGGTGTCGGGGTTGAGGCCGAAGCCCTCGGCCAGGTCCGGCGAGAGCTCGCTCACCGAGACGCCGAGGTAGCCGCGGGTCACCTTCCCCTTGGCGAGCAGCTGCGGCAGGATCTGCTTCGCCAGGTCGATGGGGACCGCGAAGCCGATGCCCTGGCCGATCTGCGGCGAGACGATGGCGGTGTTGATGCCCACCACCTCGCCTCGCAGGTTGAAGAGCGGGCCGCCGGAGTTGCCGGGGTTGATGGCCGCGTCGGTCTGGATGAAGTCGTCATAGGTGCCGGAGGCGCCGGGGTTGATGGCGCGATCCTTCGCCGAGACCATGCCGAAGGTGGCCGACTCGCGCAGGCCGAGCGGGTTGCCGAGGGCGAGCACGAAGTCGCCCTGCTCCAGCTTGTCCGAGTCGCCGAGCACGACGGTGGGCAGGTTCTTGGGGGCGTCCTGGAGCTTGATGAGCGCGACGTCGGTCTGGGGGTCCTTGCCGATGACCTTGCCGGCGTACTCGTGGTTGTCCGAGAGCTTCACCCGGATGTCCGTGGCGTCCTTCACCACGTGGTTGTTGGTGAGGACGTAGCCGTCCTGGTTGATGATGAAGCCCGAGCCGAGGCTGTTCGACTTGAAGTCCTCGGGCTGCTGGGGCTGCCCGAAGTAGCGCTCGAAGAACTGTTCCCAGTCGTCCCCGCCGCCCGGCCCGCCCGGCATGCCGCCGTGCGGAGCCCGGTTCATCCCCCGGTGCGGGTTCTTGGTGACGGTGGTCACCGAGATGTTCACCACCGCCGGCTTGAGGGTCTTGATGAGGGGGGCCAGCGAGGTCTGGCTGGGCGGCTGGACGACCGGCGCGCTGGCCGGGTTCGGGTCGCGCCAGAGCTGCTGGCCGCTGGCGTCGGCCTTGCCCTGGGCGGCCGAGTAGCACGCCACCAGCGCAAGGGTGAGAACCGTCGAGAGGATGGCGAAGCGCCGCATGCCCTGCTCCTGTGAAGTGTCGTTCGTTCCTTCGATGTTCGACTCACGAGACAGTCGAGCCGGAATTCTATTCCCGCCGGGTCCGGCGTTTCGGGAAACCAGGGGTCAGGCGCGCGCCACCCGGCCCACCCGCACCCGCGCCGGGCGGATGACCCGGTCGCCGATCCGCCAGCCGCTGCGCACCTCCTGCACCACCCGCTCGTCCTGCTCCTCGTCCGAGACCGGGACCACGTCGATCGCTTCCGCCCGCGCGGGGTCGAACCGCTGCCCCACCACTTCCAGCCGAACGGCCCCCAGGTCCCCGATCCGCTTGGAGAGCACCTGATGGGTGAGGCGGATCCCATCCACGAGCGGCCCCTGCGACTCGCCCGCCCCCGCGAGGGCCCGATCGAGCTCGTCCATCGCCTCGAGGAGCGCCTCCACGACCTGGAGCCGCTCGGCTTCCAGCACGCGCACCCGCTCGCGCTCCATGCGTGACCGGAACGCCTTGGTCTCCTCCACCAGCGCGGCGTAGGCGCGCGTGAGCTCGTCGATCCGGACCGCCTGCTCGGCCAGCCTGGCGTCGCGCTCGTCCGGCGAGGCGGGCTGGGGCTCCTGCGGGCCCCCTCGCGACCGCGCGTCCTGCCCCGGCGACGTTCCCCGCGGCTGCTGCTCCTCGCCCCCCGCCCTCTCCGGCGTCTGCTGCTCCTCTGGCATTTGGCTCCTCTCGGGGCCGTAACGTAACCAGCCCCCCCGGGCTGTCAAACACGGCCGGCCGCGCTCAGCCGTCCGGGGAACGGTCGTCGACGGGGGCCTCCGCCCCGTTGTCGTCCAGGATCTCCACCCCGGCCGCTCGCAAGCTGTAGAAGAGCAGCCACCGCTCCGCCGGGCTGAGCGCGTCCCCGGGCAGCGCGGCGTCGATTTCACCGAGCGAGAGCGCCCCACGCTGGATCCCCCGCTGGAAGAGCGCCTTGCGCGCGCGGTGGGTGTCGCTGGTCTTCACGCATCCTCGGACTCTGGGGGGGCCGCGGCCGGCGCCGCGCTCGTCGGCGCGGCCGAGAGCGGCCGTCCGACCGCCACCGGCCGGCTCGGGTTCTCGGGCGGCGCCTCGGTGTGCCCGTGCCCCTCCAGTCCGCCCGGCCGCTCCGCCTTGGGCCCCCAGAGCCGGACGATCTGCTCCTCCTCGATCACCTCGGCCGTGAGGAGGCGCGCCGCCATGGCGTCGAGCTTGTCCCGGTGCAGGCGCAGGATCTCCCGGGCGCGCTCCTGGGCCTCGAGCACCAGCCGCTGCACCTCCCGGTCCACTTCGAGGGCGGTCTGGTCGGAGTAGGTCCGGTTCTCCGGCGTCCTGATCCCGAGGAAGGTCTGGTTCGAGGAGTCGGAGAGCGCCACCGGCCCGAGGCTCTCGCTCATCCCGTAGTCGCGGACCATGAGCCGGGCGAGGCTGGTCGCCTGCTGCAGGTCGTTCGAGGCGCCGGTGGAGGGCTCCCCGAACACCTCCTCCTCGGCGACCCGCCCGCCCATGAGCCCCGCCATCCGATCGCGCAGCTCGCTGCGCGTGAGCAGGTAACGGTCCTCGATGGGGAGCTGGAGGGTGTAGCCGAGCGCGCCCAGGCCGCGGGGGATGATCGACACCTTCGAGACCCGGTCGGCGTTGGGCAGCTCCCAGTTCACCAGCGCGTGCCCCGACTCGTGGAAGGCCACGATCTCCTTCTCGCGCTCGTTGATGCGCCGGCTCTTCTTCTCGAGCCCGGCGACCACCCGCTCGATGGCCTCCTCGAAGTCGGCGCGGCCGACGGCGTTCTTGTTGCGCCGGGCGGCCAGCAGCGCGGCCTCGTTCACCACGTTGGCGAGGTCCGCGCCGGCGAAGCCCGGCGTGCGCGCGGCGATGGAGCGCAGGTCCACGTCCTGGGAGAGCTTCACGTTCCTGGCGTGGATCTGGAGGATCTTCTCCCGCCCGCGCTTGTCGGGGCGGTCGACGAGCACCTGGCGATCGAAGCGGCCGGGGCGCAGGAGCGCCGGGTCGAGGATCTCGGGCCGGTTGGTCGCGCCCATGACGATCAGGCTGGCGCGGGCGTCGAACCCGTCCATCTCGGCGAGCAGCTGGTTCAGGGTCTGCTCCCGCTCGTCGTGCCCTCCCATGACGCCGGCGTTGCGGCTCTTGCCGAGGGCGTCGAGCTCGTCGATGAAGACGATGCAGGGGGCCTTGGCGGTGGCCTGCTGGAACAGGTCCCGCACGCGGGCGGCGCCCACCCCGACGAACATCTCCACGAACTCGGAGCCGGAGAGGGAGAAGAACGGCACCCCCGCCTCGCCGGCGGTCGCCCGCGCGAGCAGCGTCTTGCCGGTCCCGGGCGGCCCGACCAGGAGCACGCCCTTCGGGATGCGGCCGCCGAGTCGCCGGTACTTCTCGGGGGTCTTCAGGAACTCGACGATCTCCTGCAGCTCCTCGACCGCCTCGTCGATGCCGGCCACGTCCTGGAACGTGATCCCGGTGTCGGGCTCCATGTGCACCCGGGCCCGCGACTTGCCGAAGGCCATCACGCCCGGCGGCCCCTGCCCCATCTGCCCCGACATCCGGCGCATCACCCAGCTCCAGAAGAGGAGCCCGATGGCGATGGGGGCGAGCCACACCCAGAAGACGTCGCCCACGCCGCCGCCGGAGACCGCGTCGTACTCGACCTTGGAGCTCTCGATCTCCTTCAGCAGGTCCGGATCCCCCTGGATCCGGGTGGCGACGTACGGGAGCGACTGCGCCGGCCCGACCTTCTGCTTCTCCTGCGGCGCGGCCTCGCCGGTCTTCGGATAGCCGCGGACCCAGTCCGGGCCCACCACCACCTTCTCGAAGGTGCCCTGGCGCAGCATGTCCTTGAACTGGGAGTAGCCGATGCGCCGCACCCCCACGTCCTGGAAGGCGCGGAACAGGAAGACCGCCAGCGCGATCAGGATCAGCCAGGCGGCCGGCGACGCGAACGGCGAGCGCCCCGGCTGCCCCAGCCTGGGCTTCTCCGGTCGTATCCCCGGTGCCTTCTCGCTCTTCTTCACGCCGCCCTCCGGCCCACCTTTTCAGGGAATGTGTGCACGCCCGCCCCCTTGGCAATTGCCGGGGGGACGGCGTGACGGGCACGGCGCGGATGGGGTGTGCGGGCGCGGCTACAGGCCCAGCAGCTTGGCGATGGTCTTCTCGTCGGCCGGCGGGAACTCGTAGTCGTCGAGCTCCTCCGGCTTCACCCAGCGGTGGGCGTGGACCCGCAGGTGCTGGATCTTCCCCTGCACCAGGCGGCAACGGTAGACGCAGAAGTCGATGTCGTAGCTCTCGTACCCGTGCTCGACGTGGATGATGCGCGGGCCGACCGCCGCGTCGATCCCCATCTCCTCCCGCAGCTCGCGCGCGAGCGCCTCCTCGTCGGTCTCGCCGGGCTCGACCCGGCCGCCCGGGAACTCCCAGAGGAGCGGGAGGGAGGCGGTGGGCGGGCGCTGGGTGATGAGGTAACGCCCACCCTCTTCGATCATCGCCCCCACCACCCGGATCTTCCGGCGCATCGCCGCCTCGCTCTCTTCGGAGTTCGCGTCCTCAAGGATTGCCCGGACGTGAATTTTCATTCTAGGATCTGCACCCGATGGCGTCCATTCGCTCGAGCGGCCCGGTGCTCCTCGATGGGGCCATGGCCACCGCGCTCCAGGCCCGTGGGCTCCCCGAAGGGGCGCTTCCGGAGGAGTGGCTGTTCAGCCGGCCCGACGAGGTCTCGGCGATCCACGCGGCGCACGCGGCCGCGGGGGCCCAGATCCTCCTGTCCTGCACCTTCAACTGCGCCTCCGGGCGCCTGGCGCGCCGGGGCCTCCACCGCTCGGTGCTCGAGCTCTGCACGCGCGCGGTCGCCCTGGCGCACCGCTGCGTGCCGCTCACGCGGGTGGCCGGGGCCGTGGGCCCACCAGCTCCCGG
>JAJXVM010000224.1 GCA_021782135.1 Myxococcales bacterium
CCCCGCGCCCGCCGGTCGGCCGCTCCGCCCGACCGGACGCGCTCCGGGCCGCCCCGGTCGCCCGGATCGCCCCGGGGGCGCTCGCGGCGCCGCGGTACCGTCTCGTCTCTTCGGCCCCGGAGACCCCCATGACCTGGACGATGGCGACGAACCCGCTCGGCAACGTGGCGCTCTCCGCGCTCATCGCGTCGGTGCCGCTGCTCTTCCTCTTCTGGGCGCTCGCCGTCCGGCGCATGAAGGGGCACTGGACCGCCGTCCTGGCGGTCGTGCTCGGCGTGGCGACCGCCGTCGCCGGCTTCGGAATGCCGGCCCGGCTGGCCCTGCTCGCCACCGTCGACGGGATGCTGTTCGGGCTCTGGCCGGTGGCCTGGATCGTGATCGCCGCGGTCTTCCTCTACAACCTCTCGGTCCGGACCGGGCAGTTCGAGGTGCTCAAGAACTCGCTGGCGTCGATCACCGACGACCGGCGGCTCCAGGCGCTCCTCATCGCCTTCTCGTTCGGCGCCTTCCTCGAGGGCGCGGCCGGCTTCGGCGCGCCGGTGGCCATCTCCGGAGCGATGCTGGTGGGGCTCGGCTTCGAGCCGCTCTACGCCGCCGGCCTGTGCCTCATCGCCAACACGGCGCCGGTGGCCTTCGGCGCCATCGGCATCCCCATCGTGGTGGCGGGGCAGGTCTCCGGCATCGACACCCTCGCCATCTCGCAGATGGTCGGGCGCACCCTGCCATTCGTGAGCGTGTTGATCCCGTTCTACCTCGTCATCCTGATGGCCGGGTTCCGGCGCGGGCTCGAGGTCTGGCCGGCGGCGCTGGTCGCGGGCGGGTCCTTCGCCCTCGCGCAGTACCTCTCCTCCAACTTCCTCGGGCCGCTGCTGCCCGACATCATCGCCTCCATCACCTCGATCGTCGCGCTCACCGTCTTCCTGCAGTTCTGGCGCCCGGCCGAGTCCTGGCGCTTCGCCGGCGAGGCGCGGTCGCCCGGCAAGGAGCGGCTGCGCTACTCGGCCGGGCAGGTGTTCCGCGCCTGGGCGCCCTTCGTCATCCTCTCCCTCTTCGTCGGGGCCTGGGGGGTGAAGTCGATCAAGGGCGCGCTCGACCACCTCGCGCTGGTGAAGGTGGCCATCCCGGGCCTGGACGGGATGGTGCTCCGCGGCGGCAAGCCGCTGCCCGCGGCCTGGGCCTTCACCGTCCTCTCCGCCGCCGGCACCTCGATCCTGTTCAGCGCGCTCGTCTCGCTGCCGGTGATGGGGGCCTCGCCGAAGCTGGCGCTCCGGACCTTCGGCCAGACCCTCAAGGCGCTCAAGTTCCCCATCGTCACCATCTCGTTCATCCTCGGCTTCGCCTACGTCATGAACTTCTCGGGCATGGCCTACGCGCTCGGGAACGCCTGCGCCGCCACCGGCAAGGCCTTCCCGCTGGTGGCGCCGTTCCTGGGCTGGATGGGCGTGCTCATGACCGGCTCCGACACCTCGACCAACGCCCTCTTCGGCAAGCTGCAGGAGGTGACCGCCACCCGGCTCGGCATCGACCCGGTGATCACGGTCGCCGCCAACACCTCCGGCGGCGTGTGCGGCAAGATGATCTCGCCGCAGTCGCTGGCGGTGGCGACGGCGGCGGTGGGGCTGGTGGGCAAGGAGGCGGACCTCTTCCGCTTCACCCTCAAGCACTCGCTGCTGCTCACCTCGGCCATCGCCGCGCTGGTCTGGCTGCAGACGAACCTGCTCTCCTTCCTCGTCCCGGTCTACGCGCGCGGGGCGGCGGCGGCCGGGGCGGGCGCGGCGCCCTCGCTGCGCGAGGGGCTGCTCTGGCTCGGCGCCTCGCTGGCGCTGATCGCGGCGGTCGCCGCCGCCGCCGCCGCGGCGGGGAGGCCGTCGAGGGGCGCCTCGCTCGACCGGGCCGCCTGATCCGGAGCGCCGGCGCGGGCGGGATCAGCGCCCCGCCGGCAGCTCGTGCGCGACGAAGGCCTGGACCGAGGGCCGCTGCCAGACGCCGGCGGCGTAGGCGACGAGCCGCTCGGGGAGCGGGTCCCCGTTGGCGGCGAGCCGCTGCAGCATGAGCGCCAGGTCGGCGTCCACGACGCCGAAGTCGCCGAAGAGCGCGGAGGCGTTCGGCGCGAGCAGGTGCTCGGCCGCCGCCACCAGCCGGCCCGTCGCCTCCCGGGCGGCCGGCGTGAGCGGGTCCACCCCCTGGCTTCGGCCGAAGATGGTCGAGGTCGGGCGCTCCATTCGCAGCGGCATCAGGTCGCTCCGCAGGAAGGCCTGGACCTGGCGCGCCCGGGCGCGGTCGCGGACCGCGACCGGGTAGAGCCGGGCGTGGCCCGGGGCGGGGAAGGCGTCCTCGAGGTACTCGTCGATGGCGGACGACTCCGAGAGCCAGAAGTCGCCGTGGCGCAGGGCGGGGATCCGGCCGGTGAGCGAGTTGCGCTGGTAGTCGGGCGCGCGGTGGTCGCCGGCCTCGAGCGAGAGGGTGCGGTACTCGAAGGGCAGCCGCTTCTCGCGCAGCGCCACGTAGCACGAGAACGCGTAGGGGCTTTGCCAGTTCGCGTCGCCGTACAGGACCAGGTCGGACACGAGATCGCCTCCTTCGGGAAGAGGGGGCCGCCCGGCGCGGGCGGCCCCCCCGCGCGTCACTTGCGGACGCCGAGCAGCTCGACCTTGAAGATGAGGGTCGCGTACGGCGGGATGACCGGCGGCATGCCGCGCGGGCCGTAAGCGATCGACGACGGGCAGGTGAGCTTGGCCACCCCGCCCACCTTCATCTTCTGCAGCCCCTCGGTCCAGCAGGGGATGACGCCGTTGAGCGGGAACTCGATGGGCTCACCGCGCTGGTAGGAGCTGTCGAAGATCTTGCCGTCCGGGAGCTTGCCCTCGTAGTTCACCTTGACGGTGTCCCGGGCGGTCGGGCTCGGGCCGGTCCCCTCCTTCATCGAGAGGAAGACGAGGCCGGAGGGGGTCTTCACCGCGCCCTTCTCCTTGGCGGCCGCGTCGAGCGCCGACTCCGGGGCGGCGCGCGCGAGGGCGGGGAGGGTGACGAGGGCGGCGGCGGTGATGGCGAAGAGTCGGCGCATGGGGATCCTCATTCTTCGAGCGTGGAGACGTCCCCCTCGGGCAGGCCCTGGGCCCGCGCCTTGAGGACGCGCCGCATGATCTTGCCGGAGCGGGTCTTCGGCAAGCTTTCGACGAAGGTCACCTTCTCCGGCCGCACGATGGGGCCCATGTGCTGCGCCACGTGGTTCTTCACGTCGTCGGCGAGGTCCTCCGACGGCTTGAAGCCCTGGCGCAGCAGGCAGTAGCAGTGGATCGACTGCCCCTTCACCTCGTGCGGCAGCCCGATCACCGCCGCCTCGGCGACGGCCGGGTGGGCCACCAGGGCGCTCTCGATCTCGGCCGTGCCGAGCCGGTACCCCGAGACCTTGATGACGTCGTCGGTGCGGCCGATGATCCAGAAGTACCCGTCCTTGTCGCGCTTGGCGGCGTCGCCGGCCTGGTACTTGCCGGGGTACTTGGACCAGTACTGCTTCACCATCCGGTCCGGGTCCTTGAAGATAGTGCTCATCATGGCCGGCCAGGGCTTCTTGAGGACCAGGTAGCCCTCCTCGCCGTCCGGCACCGGGTTGCCCGCGTCGTCGAGGATCTCCGCCTCCTGCCCGAAGAACGGCCGCGCCCCCGAGCCGGGCTTGAGCGGCAGGGTCGGGGTGGGCGTGATCATGAACATGCCGGTCTCGGTCTGCCACCAGGTGTCCATGATCGGGCAGCGGCCCTTGCCGATGACGCGGTGGTACCACTTCCAGGCCTCGGGGTTGATGGGCTCGCCCACCGAGCCGAGCAGCCGCAGCGAGGAGAGGTCGTGGCGGTTCGGCCAGCTCTCGCCGAAGCGCATCAGGCCGCGGATGGCGGTGGGCGCGGTGTAGAGCACGGTGATGCCGTACTTCTCCACCAGCGACCACCAGCGGTTCGGGTACGGGTAGGTCGGCGCGCCCTCGTACATGAAGGTGGTCGCGCCCATGAGCAGCGGCCCGTAGACGATGTACGAGTGGCCGGTCACCCAGCCCGGATCGGCGGCGCACCACCAGCGGTCCTCGTCCTTGAGGTCGAAGACGTACTTGAGGGTGGAGTAGACGCCCACCATGTAGCCGCCGTGGGCGTGGATGATCCCCTTCGGCTTCCCGGTGGTGCCGGAGGTGTAGAGGATGTAGAGCGGGTCGGAGGCGTCCATCACCTCCGTCGGGCAGTGGCCGCTCGCGAGCGGCAGCTTCATGAGCTCGTGGTACCAGTAGTCGCGCCCCGGCTCCATGCGGATGTCCTGGTGCGTGCGCTGGACGGTGATCACGGTCTCGACGGTGGGGCAGCGGCGGACCGCCTCGTCCACCGTCTTCTTGAGCTCCACCACCTTGCCGTTCATGAACCCGCCGTCGGCGGTGACGACCACCTTCGACTCGGAGTCCTCGATGCGCCCCTGCAGCGCGTCCACGCTGAAGCCGCCGTACACCACCGAGTGGATGGCGCCGAGCTTGGCCGTCGCCAGCATGGCGATGACGATCTCGGGGATGCGCGGCATGTAGATGGTGACCCGGTCGCCCCGCTTCACGCCCATGGCCTTGAGGACGTTGGCGAACTTGCAGACGTCGCGGTTGAGCGCGAAGTAGGAGTAGGTGCGGACCTCGCCCTTCTCGCCCACCCAGACCAGGGAGAGCTTGTTCTTGCGGTAGGTCTTCTGGTGCCGGTCGAGCGCGTTGTGGACGATGTTGGTCTTCGCGCCGGCGAACCACTTGAAGAACGGCTTGCGGGAGTCGTCGAGCACCTTCTCCCAGCGCTGGTACCACTCGAGCTCCGCGGCCTCCTGCGCCCAGAAGCCCTCGAGGTCGTCCGAGGCGCGGCGCGCCACCGCCTCCCAGTCCTTGATGCGGGCCTGCTCGATCACTTCCGGCGAAGGGTAGAAGACCTCGCCCTCGAGCTTCGGGTCGTCGTTCATGGTGTCCTCCGGCGAGCGGGAATCGGGGGAAAAGGCCAAAAGTCCTTGGTAGGGAACGGCTTGGCCCCCGTCAATGGCCAAGGAGGGCCGCGCGCGGCGGCTCATCGCCTCCGGCCGCCGCCCGGCCGCGCTCGACCGGACCGGCGCCGGCGGTTATCTTCGGCCCGTGCTCCGCCCGCGCCCGCTCGCCCCCGGCGACGTCGTCCGCCTCGTGGCTCCCGCCAGCCCGTTCGACCGGCAGGCCTTCGAGGCCGGGCTGCGCGTCCTGCGGGACCTCGGGCTGCGGCCGCGCTTCCGGGAGGACCTCTTCGCCCGGACCGGCTTCCTGGCCGGCGACGACGCCCGCAGGGCGGCGGAGTGGCGCGAGGCGGTGGCCGACCCCGAGGCGCGGGCCGTCTGGTGCGTGCGCGGCGGCTACGGCTCGATGCGCCTCCTCCCCGGCCTCGACCCGGCCCCGCTCCTCGCCGCGCCGAAGTGGCTGGTGGGGCTCTCCGACGTCACCGCGCTGCACGCGGCGCTCAACCGGGCCGGGCTCGTCACCGTGCACGGGCCCATGGTCGGACAGCTCGCCCGGCTGCCCGCCGAGGCGCTGGCGCACCTGCGCGCGCTCCTCTTCGAGGGCCGCGCGGCGGCGGTGGAGGGGACGGCCACCGTGGTCCCGGGCGCCGCGGAGGGGATCCTGCTGGGCGGCTCGCTCACGCTGCTCTCCCACCTCTGCGGAACGCCCTGGCAGCCGCGGCTGCGGGGCGCGGTGCTCTTCGTGGAGGACGTGGCCGAGAAGCCCTACCGGCTCGATCGCTACCTCACCCAGCTCGCCCTCGCCGGCGCCCTGCGGGGCGTGGCCGGGCTGGCGGTGGGCCAGCTGCTCGACTGCGACCGGCCCGGGGAGCCGCCCGGCGCCAGCGCGGCCGAGGTGCTCCGGGCGCACGCCCGGGCGCTGGGCGTGCCCGCCATCGAGGGCCTGCCGGCGGGCCA
>JAJXVM010000225.1 GCA_021782135.1 Myxococcales bacterium
GGGCCGCCCGAGCCCCGCGGCGCGGCCGAGCTCGGCGCGGTCCACGCGGACGCTCCAGCGGTAGCGGGGCGCCTCCTTGCAGTGCCCGCACTCGACCGACGCGAGGTAAGGCAGGTCGCGCCCCAACGCGTCGGCGCCGCGCTCGGTCCGGCCGCCGCAGGCCGAGTGGAAGTAGGCCTCCACCGGGAGGTGGTCCTTCGCGAGCACCACGCCGGCCGTCTCGCGCGCCGCCGCCAGCGCCCGCGGGTCGAGCCGGCTCGCGCCCCGGTAGACCTGGTCGAGCACGGTGGCGCCGAGGTGCCACAGCCGGCCGCCCTGCTCGGCCTCGATCTTCTTGCCCACCGCGTACGTCCGGGCGGCCACCGCCTGCGCCTGGAGCGCGGCCGGCGGGAAGGTGAGCGGCATCTCCCCGCCGACCACCGCCGCCACGTAGCGCTCGAGCGAGAGCCCGTGGATGACCTCCAGGCCGGAGGCGCCGCGGCGCACCTCCACCTCGCCCTCCACCGCCGCGGAGCCGGCGCGGATCTCGCCCGGCGCGTGGAAGATCACCCCGGCGGCGGCGAGCGGCGCGCCGTCGAGCAGCAGCTCGCCCTTGCGGAGCGCCACCACCGCGCGGCCGCGCCGGACCGGGGACGGCGCGGCCCCCTCGCGGAGCGGGGCCGCGGTGAGCCCGCCGGCGGCGATCTCGACGCGCGGCAGCCCGGTCGCGACGGCGACGCGGACCATCTCCTCGGCGCGGGCCGGGAGCGCCAGGAGCAGCGCCAGCGGGAGGAGGGGCTTCACCGCCGCTAGGCTCCGTTCCCCTCCGGGGTGGCGCGGGCGCTCTTCCGCTTGTGCCAGACGAAGAGCGCCACCGCGACCAGGCCGGCCCCGACGATGGCGGCGTCGAAGCGGTGGAACATCGCCTTGAGCCAGGGGCTCCGGTTCCACTGCTCGCCGAGCTTGTAGCCGATCCAGGCGAGGCCGTAGCACCAGGGGAAGGAGCCGACGAAGGTGTAGGCGACGAACTTCGGCACGTTCATCCGCGACACGCCGGCCGGGAAGGCGATGAAGGTGCGGACCACCGGGAGCAGCCGGGCCGCCAGCACCACCCACTGCCCCCAGCGCGCGAAGAGCCGGTCGGCGAGGTCGAGGTCGTGGTGCGACAGGAGCACGTACTTGCCGTAGCGCTCGATGACCGGCCGCCCGCCGTAGAGCCCGAGGTAGTAGGCCGGGATCGACCCGAGCACGCACCCCACCGCGCCCCAGAAGGCGGCCCCGAGCAGCGACATCTTGCCGGTGAAGACCAGGTACCCGGCGAAGGGCATGATGATCTCGGAGGGGAGCGGGATGCAGGCGCTCTCGATGGCCATGAGGAGCGCCACGCCCCAGTAGCCCATGCCGCCGATGACGCCGGTGGTGAAGACCGCCAGCTCCTCGATGACCTTCTGGATCACGCGTTCTCTCCGTAGAAGACGGCGTCGTAGGGGCAGCTGCAGTCGGCGGCGGGCGGGTCGGGGTAGAAGGCCCGCTCGCCGGCGAAGCTGCGGAGCCAGTGGCCGGAGCCGTCCGGGCCGGGCGCGTCCCCCGGCGCCAGGAGGTACTGCGGCTGGAGCGTCACCTTGCCGAGCCCTCCCGGCAGGTCCACCGCGAGGTGGGGGATGGCGAGGCCGCTCGTGCGGCCGCGCAGCTCCTCGAGGATGCCGACGCCGCACGCGAGCGGGGTGCGCAGGTGCCCGGTCCCCTCGGCGAGGTCGCCCTGGTGCAGGTAGTAGGGGCGCACCCGGAAGGTGAGGAGCTTCTCGTTCAGCTTGCGGACGTTGCGCGCGGTCGAGTTCACGCCGCGCAGGAGGACGCTCTGGTTCTCCACCGGCACGCCGGCGTCCACCAGGAGCGCGCAGGCCTCGGCGGCCTCCGCCGTGCACTCCTTGAGGTGGTTGAAGTGGGTCACCACGAAGAGCGGCGCGAACCGGCGCAGCAGCCGGGCGAGCGCGGGGGTGACGCGCATCGGGCAGGTGACCGGCGTGCGGCTCGCGACCCGCAGCAGCTCCACGTGCGGGATGGCCCGCAGGGCCGCGAGCAGCTCCTCGAGCCGCTCGTCCGCGAGCACCAGCGGGTCGCCGCCGGAGACGAGGACGTCCCGCACCTCCGGGTGGGAGCGGACGTACGCCACTCCCTCCGCGACGGCCTCGCGGTCGAAGCCCCCCTCCTCGCCGCCGGTGATGCGCCGGCGGGTGCAGTGGCGGCAGTACACCGAGCAGGTGTCGCCGGCCAGGAAGAGCACCCGGTCCCGGTACTTGTGGACCACCGCCCGCGCCGGCCGGTGGCTCTCCTCGCCGAGCGGATCGCGCAGGTCCCCCGGCGCGGCGCGCGCCTCCTCGGGCCGCGGGATGGCCTGCAGGCGGATCGGGCAGCAGGCGTGCTCGCGGTCCATCAAGGAGGCGTAGTAGGGGGTCACGCCGAAGCGGAAGAGCGGGCGGGTCACCGTGAGCCCGCGCCGCTCCTCTTCGCTGAGCGCCACCACCCGCGCCAGATCCTCGGCGCCGCGCAGGGCGTGGCGGTGCTGCCAGCGCCAGTCGCGCCACTCGGCTTCGGAGACGCCGGGGAATCGTTCGCGCCAGTCGGTCATCGGGGAGCGGCGCGCGGTCGCGCGCGGGCGGGGAGGCGGCGGGAAGCTACTTGCCGGGGGCGGTGAAGTCAAACCGGGCGGACGCTCCGGCCGGCCCGCCCGCAGCGCTCCCTTGACCGGCGGTTGCCTCGTCTATATGTCAATGGTTGCGCGGATCTGCTGCGCCGTTCGTGGGGGCGGTGATGGCGAGTCTTCCGGTGACTGGCGCCGCCTTGCTTCCGGCGCCCGAGGCGTCCAACTCGGTCGGCGAGATCGCCCCGGTCCCGCCCGCTCCGGCCGCGAGCATCCGGCCGCCGGCGTCGATCACCAGCCGCTTCCCGCCCGGCCCCCGCTCCATCTGGTCGGGGGTGCCCGAGCCGCTCTGGAACGACTGGCACTGGCAGCAGCGCGAGCGCGTCACCCGGCTCGATCAGCTGGAGCGGGTGATCCGGGTCACCGACGGCGAGCGGCGGGCCTGCGTCGAGACCGCCGGCGAGTTCCGCATGGGCATCACGCCCTACTACGCCTCGCTCATGGATCCCGAGGACCCCGCCTGCCCCATCCGCGCCCAGGCGGTGCCCTCCGAGGCGGAGCTCCACTTCGACCAG
The DNA here is from genome assembly GCA_021782135.1 of Myxococcales bacterium. Lineage (GTDB taxonomy): Bacteria > Myxococcota > Myxococcia > Myxococcales > Anaeromyxobacteraceae > Anaeromyxobacter_B. The sequence goes on from JAJXVM010000225.1 coordinate 3,196, forward strand.
GCCGACCGCGAGGATCCGCTCGCCGAGGAGCGGGACATGCCGGTGCGCGGCCTCACCCACCGCTACCCGGACCGGGTGCTCTTCTACACGACCCACAACTGCCCGGTGTACTGCCGCCACTGCACCCGCAAGCGCAAGGTGGCCGACCCGACCAGCGCCGCCGCCAAGGCGCAGCACGAGGCGGCCTTCGCCTACATCGCGGCCCACCCCGAGATCCGCGACGTGGTGATCTCCGGTGGCGATCCGCTCTCGCTCTCCGACGAGCGGCTCGACCACATCCTCGGCCGGCTGCGGGCCATCCCGCACGTCGAGATCTTCCGGCTCGGCACCCGCAACCTCGTCACCCTGCCGCAGCGCGTCACCGACGACCTCTGCTACATGCTGCGGCGCCACCACCCGGTCTACGTGAACACCCACTTCAACCATCCGAAGGAGTGCACCGCCGAGGCCTTCGAGGCGGCCCGCCGCCTCGCGGACGCGGGCTGCGTGATCGGCAACCAGATGGTGCTGCTCAAGGGCGTGAACGACGACCCGGCCACCGTGAAGGAGCTGAACCACAAGCTGCTGCTGATGCGGATCCGGCCCTACTACATCTACCAGTGCGATCTCGCGCGCGGCATCAGCCACTTCCGCACGCCGGTGCAGGCCGGGCTCGACATCCTCCGCGCCCTGCGCGGCCACACCTCCGGCCTCGCGGTCCCGTACTTCGTGGTGGACGCCCCCGACGGCGGCGGGAAGATCCCGGTCAACCCCGACTACGTGGTCTCCCACGAGGGGAAGAAGTGGGTCTTCCGCAACTACGAGGGGAAGGAGTTCACGTACTACGAGCCGTAGGCGGGCCGGGCCCTCGCCGGTCCCGAGGTCCTCCTCCCCACCGCGACGGGGAGGGGCGGCCACGGGGCCTCCCTACGCGACCGCCGTGACCTCGATCTCCACCCGCGCCCCCTTGGGCAGCGCCGCCACCTGGACGGTGGAGCGGGCCGGGAAGTCGCCAGGGAAGTGCCGGCCGTAGACCTCGTTCATCTTGGCGAAGTCGGCCAGGTCGGCGAGGAAGACGGTGGTCTTCACCACGTTCGCGGTGGTCATGCCCGCGGCCGCCAGCACCGCCTCCACGTTCTGGAAGACGCGCTCGGTCTGGGCCGCGATGTCCCCCTGCACCAGCTCGCCCGTGGCCGGGTCGAGCGGGATCTGGCCGGAGGCGTGGAGCACCTTCTGCGGGCGCTCGACGACGACCGCCTGGCTGTAGGGTCCGATGGCCTTGGGAGCGGCGGAAGACGCGACGATGGTCTTGGACATGGCGGCGGAGGATAGCGCGCCGCCGGCGCGGGTGCAGCAGCGGATCGAAGGGGGCCGCGCCCCCTCCCCGCCGGCAGAGCCGTCGAGGACCCGCCCCTGCCGCGCCGGAGCCGAGCGCGCTGCGCCCCTCGCTTCGCTCGGGGCCTGCGCGCCATCCGGCGGGGAGGGGCCCTCGCCCCTCCCCACCGGCGGTGGGGCCCTTCCGTGCAGTTGTCAGAAGTTGAGGATGTAGGTCGCCCGGTAGACCGCGGCCAGCGGAGCGCCGTGGCTCACCGGCACGTCCACGCCGAACATGAGCGAGTTCTCGGGCACGAACCAGAAGCGCACGCCGGGAGTCAGGGTGGCCACGGTCTTGCCCTCCCCGGCGCCGTCCAGGTCCGTCGTGCCGAAGGCCTCGACGAAGGTGGTCAGGTTCGCGAGGACCGGGGTCGTCGCCTCGGTCCAGGTCTTGGCCAGCGAGACGTCGTAGCTCACGTCGTTCTCCCGCAGCCCCGGAGCGTGGCTGCCCTGCAGGTTCTCGAACTGCGCCGACCAGTACAGGCCGGTCCGGGTGAGCACCGGGATGAGGGCGTGCAGGTCGGTCCATCCGGCCAGCGCGTAGGTGTACGAGGTCTGCGTCTGGCCGACGCCGCGGTCCGCCGGGGAGACGCGCGCCTGCACCGCCCAGGACCAGGCGGCGGTGTCGACGAGCTGCAGCCGGAGCACCGCCCCGCCGCCGCCGCCGTTGGCCGGAGCGCCCTTGAACCCCTCGTTCCACTGGTAGTTGGTGACCACCGAGACCATGAGCCGGCGGTTGAGGCCGTAGGCGATGAGCGCGTTCCCGAAGTCGATGGCGGAGACCTTCCGGTTGTTGCGCGTGTCGGTGCGGGCGTAGTCGAGCCGCAGCTCGCGCTCGAGGAAGTTGGTCGCGACCTTGAGCAACGCCATGTCCGGAGTGTCTCCGTGGCGGTGCGTCCAGGCCTGGTTCCATCCGTCGAAGAAGTTCCCGAGCGTGAGGTCCTCCGGCTCGTGCGACGGCTCGGCCGCTTCCGCGCGGGCGGCGCGCGGAAGGGCTCCCAGGCACAGCACGGCGATCGAAAGAGCGACGGCGAAGCTTCTGGCTCTCTTCTGCATGTGATGTTCTCCGATGTGGGTTCGATCGGGTGCGTTGTTACCTATAGCTGACTACGCTGGAACATGGAAGACCTTACATGACTTATTGTGGCTAATTATTCCCTTATGCTGACATCACGGGAACAACTAGAATCTCGCCGTGCCCCTGCTCACCACCGAAGAGGTCGCGAAGCTCCTCCGCGTGCACCCGAAGCACGTCTACCGGCTGCTCAAGAAGGGGCTGCCGGCCCGGCGCGTGGGTTCCGAGTGGCGCTACGAGCCGGCCGAGGTGCTGGCCTGGTCGCGCGGCGGCGCGCCGGCTCCGGAGCCGGCCCCGCCCGGCGGCGGCCCGGC
>JAJXVM010000226.1 GCA_021782135.1 Myxococcales bacterium
CCGGGCCGCGCCGATGCCGATGCCGATGCCGCGGGGGAAGGGCCGGATCGCCGCCGCGGCGGCCGCGGCGGTGGCGGCGGCGGCCGGACTCGTCTATCTCTTGCGCTGACGAGATCCCCCTTGCGCATCCTCGGAATCGAGACCAGCTGCGACGAGACGGCGGCGGCGGTGGTGGAGGACGGCCGCCGCGCGCTCTCGGACGTCGTGTCCACGCAGATCGAAATCCACCGGCGATGGGGCGGCGTGGTGCCCGAGCTCGCCTCGCGAAACCACGTGGTGCAGGTCATGCCGGTGGTGGACGAGGCGCTCTCGCGCGCGGGCGTGTCCCCCGCCGCGCTCGACGGCGTGGCGGTCACCTCCGGCCCGGGGCTGGTGGGGGCGCTGCTCGTCGGCGTCCAGGCCGCCAAGGCGCTCGCGCTCGCCTGGGGCAAGCCGCTCGCGCGGGTGAACCACCTCGAGGGACACCTCGTCGCCAGCTTCCTGGCCGAGCGTCCGCCGGAGTTCCCCTACCTCGGGCTGGTGGTCTCCGGCGGGCACACCTCGCTCTACCTGGCCGAGGCCTTCGGGCGCTACCGCTGCCTCGGGCGGACGCGCGACGACGCCGCCGGCGAGGCCTTCGACAAGGGGGCCAAGCTGCTCGGGCTGCCGTACCCCGGCGGCGTGGCCATCGATCGGCTGGCGAAGGACGGCGACCGCGCCGCGGTGAAGTTCCCGCGCGCCGTGGTGAAGGGCGCCGACCTCGACTTCAGCTTCTCGGGGCTCAAGACGGCGCTGCTGCACCACGTGAAGAAGCACGGCGTCCCCCGGGACGGCGACCTCGCCGACCTCTGCGCCAGCTACCAGGAGGCGATCGTGGGGGCGCTCACGCAGAAGCTCTTCCGCGCCGCCCGCCGCCTGCAGCTCGACCGGGTGGTGCTCTCGGGCGGGGTGGCCGCCAACAGCCGGCTGCGCGCCGCCGTGCGGGAGAAGGCGGCCGAGTACGAGGGCGTCGAGGTGTTCCTCCCCGAGATCCGCCACTGCACCGACAACGCCGCCATGATCGCGGTGGCCGGCACCCACGCGCTCGAGCGCGGCGAGGTGCAGGGCCCCGGCCTCAACGCCGACCCGGCGTGGCGGCTCTAGCGAGACGAGCCGACCTTGACCGCACCGCCGCCGCCGCGCGCCCACCCGAGCCCACGGGCGCTGCTCGAGAAGTACGGGCTGCGCGCCAAGAAGAGCTGGGGCCAGAACTTCCTCGGGGACGAGGAGATCCTCGACGCCATCGCGCGGCTGGCGGTGGAGGCGCCCGGGGAGCGGGTGGTGGAGCTCGGCGCCGGGCTGGGCCACCTCACCGCGCGGCTGGCGGCCCACGGCGGCGCGGTGACGGCGGTGGAGCGCGACCGCGACATGGCGCGGGTGCTCCGGGGCGAGCTCGGCGAGGCGATCACGCTCCTCGAGGCCGACGCGGCCCGGCTCGACTACCGCGCCCTCGCCGGCGGCGGACGCCTCGCGGTGGTGGGGAACCTCCCGTACCACCTCACCAGCCCCATCCTCTTCTCGCTCCTGGAGCAGGCCGAGCACGTCTCCCGGGCGGTGTTCCTGGTGCAGGAGGAGGTGGCGGAGCGGCTGGCGGCCTCTCCCGGCACGAAGGACTGGGGGCTGCTCTCGGTGCTGCTGCAGCAGCGCGCGACGGTCTCGCTCGAGCTGCGCGTGCCCCGCGGGGCCTTCCTGCCGCCGCCGCGGGTGGAGAGCGCGGTGGTGCGGATCGGCTTCGGGGCGCCGCGGGTGGAGGTGGAGGACGACCCCTGGTTCCGCCGGGTGGTGAAGGCCGGCTTCGCGCAGCGGCGCAAGGTGCTGCCGAACGCCCTCGCCGGCGCGGGGCTGGGAGCGCAGGGGCCCATCCTGGAGGCGCTGGGCGCGGTCGGAATCGACCCGCGGCGGCGCGGCGAGACCCTCACCGTCGAGGAGTGGGCGCGGCTCGCGCGCGCCCTGCCGAAGCCGGCGCGCCCCTGAGCCTCGGGCCCGAGGGGATGCCGAAAAGAGAAGAGGCCGGCTCCGCGGAGCCGGCCTCGGGGCGAAGCTCGATGCCGGGCCGGGTCAGTTGATGGACTGGCCGCAGACCGAGCCGGTCACGGTGGTCGCGCCCTTCATCTGGCCGATGGCGATCATGCAGCTGCCGCGCGGCGACAGGCCGCCGTTCACGGGCTGGTCGATCTCGATGGTTCCGTTGAGCGTCCACTCGATCCCCGAGGTGTTGTCGCCGTTCAGAATGAAGTTGAGCGTGCCGTCGACGACCAGGTCGCTCGTGACCTTGCAGTCGTTCAGGTTGTTGGTCGGATCGCCGTAATTGAAGGTGAGGACGGCGGTGAGATCCCAGCTCGTGATCGCGCCGGTGCTGCTCGTGGTGTAGGTGTCGATGATGTTGCCGGCGTAGCTCACCCGCCCGCTCACCGGGCAGGCCACGGAGTTGTTGAGCGGGACGCTGATGGTGTTGGGGCTGGTCGGCGCCGCGCCGCCGGGGAGGGCGAGCACGTTCCCGCTCGCGGGGAGCACGTCCGCCGAGGAGGCGGCGCTGCTGGAGACGGAGCTGGCGCCGCTGGTGAGCGCGTTGGCGACCGCCGTGATCTCGGCGCTCGAGAGGTTGGCGGTGTTGAGCGGATCCTGGGTGCTGTCTCCGCCGCAGGCGGTGGCACGGTGATCCGACGGCACGCCAAAAAACGACATGGGCGCCTGGCCGCAAACTCGCCCGCCGCCCGTCCACCAACAGTCGGCCAGGCGCCCATGGACTGCGACGGCACGCCCCGGGCTCAGACCCCCGGCGCGCGAGCCGTGGCGAGCAGCAGGCTCATGTTCCGAGCCCCGTTCTCGCCGAGATACCTGCGAAACCCCACCGGATCGAGCCTCATGGCGCGGATGGTCCGCTCCACGACCTCGTCGTAGCTCGTCGCCTCGGGCTTCTTGAGCTCGAGCGCGATCTTCAGGATGGCCCGATGGAAGGCCGGGTCGACCTCCACCGATTCTCCCCCCTTCGCCGCGACCGGGGCGGCGACCGCGACCGCCTGACCCGCCGACCTCCGCGCTGAACCCATCCTGACGCCTCCTGCTGCAAAGTCCTCGGTGAACCGATCCAGCGTGACGATACGTTGCGATGCATCCCGTGTCAAGCCGGACCCTGATCCGTGGATCACAGGTCCGCGATCTTTGGATCACGGTTGCCTCCTCTGCCTTGTCACGAAGCGGCCGGGCGGGCAAGCGTCCTGTGAGCAGGTGACAGCGTCAGCGCCCCGTGCGAGGCTGCGCCGGAATGGCACCGGATCAGGCGCGCTACCTCTGTGTGGAAGGGCCCATCGGCGTCGGAAAGAGCACGCTCGCGGCGCTCCTCGCCGAGCGATTCGGCGGGCGCCTCCTCTCGGAGGAGGTGGATGAGAACCCGTTCCTCGTCCCCTTCTACGCCGACCGGCGGAAGCACGCCTTCCAGGCGCAGCTCTTCTTCCTGCTCTCCCGGTTCCAGCAGCAGCAGACGCTGCTGCAGCAGGACCTCTTCAGCCAGGCCACCGTCTCCGACTACCTGTTCGCGAAGGACCGGATCTTCGCCGCGCTCACGCTCGACCCCAACGAGCTCGCGCTCTACGAGCGCGTCTACGCCTCGCTGCGACCGCAGGTGCCCCGCCCCGACCTCGTGATCTACCTGCAGGCGCGCCAGGAGGTGCTGCTCTCCCGGATCCGGCGCCGCGGGCGCGAGTTCGAGCGCCACTTCGACGCGGCGTACCTGGCGCAGCTGTCGAAGGCCTACAACGACCACTTCTTCCACTACGAGGACACGCCGCTGCTGGTCGTGAACACCAGCGACATCGACCTCGCCTCGTCGGAGGAGGACCTGGAGGCGCTGGTCAACGTTATCCGCAAGCACCGGGGCGGCACCCAGCACTACATCCCTTTGGGGACGCGCCCCGGAATTTAGCGACCGGCCGCTTTTCTCCCGGGCCCCGAGCGGCTACAAAGGGGCGAGTCTCCTTCTCCCACGGGCGGGACCCGGAAACGGGCCTGCACCAGAGGTCGAAGAGAAATGTCCAAGCAGACCGGCCCCGCGCTCAGGCGGCTCTCCATCAACGACTTTCAGCGGATGAAGCAGGCCGGCGAGAAGATCGCCATGGTCACCGCCTACGACGCCACCATGGCGCGCCTCGTGGATGCCGCCGGGGTGGACGTGGTGCTGGTGGGCGACTCGGTGGGCATGACCCAGCTCGGGCACGACTCGACCCTCCCGGTCACGCTGGAGCAGATGATCCACCACTGCGCCGCGGTCCGCCGCGGCCTCGACCGGGGGGCCGGGCGCGCCCACCTCGTCTGCGACATGCCGTTCGGCAGCTACCAGGCCGGCGCCGACGAGGCGGTGAAGAACGCGATGCGCCTCGTGGCCGAGGGGGGCGCCGAGGCGGTGAAGCTGGAGGGCGGCGCCGACTACGCCGACGTGGTCCGGCGCATCGTCCGCGCGGGGGTGCCGGTGATGGGCCACCTCGGCCTCACGCCGCAGTCGGTGCACAAGCTCGGCGGCTACGTGGTCCAGGGCAAGGACCAGGACAAGGCCGAGCGGCTGCTGGCCGACGCCCGCGCCGTCGCCCACGCGGGCGCGTACGCGCTGGTCCTGGAGTGCATCCCCGCCGAGCTGGCGCGCTTCATCACCGGCAAGATCGGCATCCCGATCATCGGCATCGGCGCCGGGGTCCACTGCGACGGGCAGGTGCTGGTGGTGAACGACCTGCTCGGGCTCGACGACGGCTTCCAGCCGAAGTTCGTGAAGCGCTTCGGCGAGGTGGGCAAGGCCATCCACGAGGCCGTCCACTCCTACGTCTCCGAGGTGCGGCAGTCCCACTTCCCCGCCGAGGAGCAGAGCTTCCACGGCCAGAACCTCCGCCTGCTGCAGCTCGTCGAGAGCGACGCCGGCGAGTCCTCCGTGATCGGAGCGCCGGTGTAGGCGGAGCGGGGGCCGCCCCTGTTCCGCCCGCGCCTCTGGCGCGCCCGGAGCCGCGCCTGGCAATTCGTGAGCACATCCTGATGACCACTCCCGAGCTCGTCCGTGACCCCGCGGCCTGGCAGGCGCGCGCCCTCTCCGACCGCGCCGCCGGCCGCGCCCTGGCCCTCGTCCCCACCATGGGCTTCCTCCACGACGGCCACCTCTCGCTCCTGCGCGAGGCGCGCCGGCGCGTCGGGCCGGGGGGCGTGGTGCTGGCCAGCATCTTCGTGAACCCGACCCAGTTCGGGCCGAACGAGGATCTCGCCGCCTACCCGCGCGACCTCGAGGGCGACCTGCGCCGCTGCGCGGAGGCCGGGGTCTCGCGCGTGCTCGCGCCCGAGCCGGAGGCGATGTTCCCGGCGGGACACCAGACCTGGGTCGAGGTGCGGGAGGTCTCGCAGGGGCTCTGCGGCGCGCGGCGCCCCGGCCACTTCCGCGGGGTGGCCACGGTGGTGGCGAAGCTCTTCCTGCTCTCGCAGCCGCACCTGGCCTTCTTCGGCGAGAAGGACTACCAGCAGCTGCAGGTGCTCCGGGCGATGGTGCGCGACCTCGGCTTCCCCGTCGAGATCGTGGGCATGCCCATCGTGCGCGAGCCGGACGGGCTCGCCCGCAGCTCGCGCAACAGCTACCTCTCGCCCGAGGAGCGGACGCGGGCGCTCTCGCTCTCCCGGGCGCTGTTCGAGGCCCGCGAGGCGGCGGCCGGCGGCCAGCGCGACGCGGCGACGCTCGTGGCGCTGGCGCGCGCCGCGCTCGAGGCGGGCGGCGTCCGGCCGGACTACGTCGAGCTGGTGCACCCCGAGACGTTGCGCCCGGTCGCGCGCGCGGAGCCCGGCTCGGTGCTGCTCCTCGCCGGCTTCGCCGGCAAGACCCGGCTCATCGACAACCTGCGGCTGCCATGACCAGGAAGAGCGCGACGGCGAAGGCCGCGGA
>JAJXVM010000227.1 GCA_021782135.1 Myxococcales bacterium
CCGGCCCGCCGTCGGGCCAGGCGGCGCCGGCGGGGGCGGGGAGGAAGGCGCAGGCGAGCGCCGCGACGAGGGCTGCTAGAAGCCGCATGCGATGTCGGAGACGGTAGCCCAGCCGGCGGAGCCGTTGGGGCAGATCGCGCTCGGAGCGCTCGGCGGGGTCTGCCCCGCGAGGTCGAAGCGGGAGATGCTGCCCGACAACTGGTCGCCGGCATACGCCTGGCCATTGCAGATGGCGATCGAGCCCGGCGCGGTCACGCCGCTCGGGACGGGAGCCTTCGCCGCCGCCGGGTTCACCGAGACGTCCACCGGGACCACCGATCCGCTGGTGCAGGCCACGTACACGGTGCCGCTCTGCGCCGCGATGCCGCCGGCGTCGGTGCAGGCGGCGCCGAGGTCCACGACGCCAGCGAGCGCGCCCAGTCCTCCATTGGCGGAGGGGTCGATCACCGCCAGCTTGCCGTTCCCGGCCGGGGTGTAGTCGGCCTTCAGGTTCGCGAGCGGCACGTACACCTGGGTGCCGAGCGCGACCACGCGCGAGGGCTGGGCGAAGCCCTGGACGTCGGAGGTCTGCAGGTCGATGCGCGAGAGCACCGTGCCGCAGGGCGGCCGCTGGCAGAGCCCGTCGATGCAGGTCTTCCCGCTGGCGCAGGCGCCGCCCGTCCCGCAGGCGGGCGCGCTGGGGTCGAGCGGGGTGCAGGTCGAGACGTTGGTGAAGTCCACCACCGCCACCTGCTGGCCCGGGGAGGCGCTCGCGCCCCCGTGCAGGGCGACGAAGGCGTGCTCGCCCACGAAGTCGAAGCCGAGCGGGTCCACGTAGTCGCCGGCCTGCGCGGCGAGCGGGATCTCGTCGAGCACCTGGTTCGACACCGGATCGAGCACCAGCAGGGTTCCGGCCGCGGAGTTGGAGGCGATGAGCAGGCCGTCGTGGGCGCGCACGAACTCGAGGTCCGCCGAGGCCGCGGGGGCCACCAGCTGGAACCGCCCGGCGTTGCGGACGTTCGGCGGGTCGAGCCGGATCTGGGTCAGGCTGTTCGACATGTCGTTCGCGGCGTAGAGGATCTGGTTGAGCCAGGTGAGGCTGATGGGCCCCTGGTCGGTGGCCACCGGCACGCCGACCGGCGCCAAATAGTTGGTAGCTTCGCGCACCTCGTTGCTGGCGAAGCAGGCGAGGTACAGGTCGGCGACGCAGGCGCCCGACTTGCAGGTCTCGCCCACGGCGCAGGTGCGGCCGGTGGCGCCGCAGTTCTGGGCGGCACCGGCGATGCACACACCGTAGTAGCAGGTCTGACCGGTGCCGCAGGCGTTGCCGCAGGCGCCGCAGTTGTGCGGATCCGTCTGCTCGTTGGCGCAGACACCGCCGCAGGCCTTCTGGTCGGAGGCGCAGACCAAATCCTTGGAGCAGCCGGCGAGGAGGGCGGCGGACAGGGCCGCGAGGAGGAGTCGCTTCATGGGGGCTCTCTCTTTCTCAAGGTGAGCCGGTCCGCAGGGTGAGGAGCACCATGCGGCCGGGGAGTGGGTAACCGAAGCCGTCCTGCAGCGAGCGGTCGTCGAGGAGGTTGCGGACCTCCAGCTGGGCGAAGGTGTCGGGCCGGCGGAAGAGGCGCACCTGGGCGCCGGCGCCGAGGGTGAGCGCGGCCGGGATGGGCTGGAGGTTGCGGGTGTCCTGCCACTCGCTCCCGAGGTACTGGGCGTCGAAGTGGCCGCCGAGGGCCCCTTCCTCGAAGGAGACCCGTCCGTAGGCGCGGTGGCGCGAGCGGTGGGGCAGCTCCTTCCCCAGCACGGCCGCCTCGCCGCGCAAGGTCTCGCTGTCGAGGTAGGTGTACGAGCCGGTGAAGGCGAGGCCGAACGCCCGGCGCAGCGGGGTGGTCGCCACCTCGGCCTCGAGCCCGTCCACGAGCGCCCGGTCGTCGTTGAAGGCCATGTAGCGCGGGAAGCTGCCCGGCTCCCAGACGATGAGGTCGTCGTAGCGCGCCGCGTACACCCCGAGGCTCGCCACCCCGAGCTCGCCGTCGGCCACCAGGGACAGGTCGCCGCTCACGCCCTCCTCCGGGCGCAGGTTCGGGTTGGGCGCGAAGAGCCCCTGCTGCAGGTAGAGCTCGGAGAAGCTCGGGACGCGGAAGGTCCGCCCGGCGCTGGCGCGCAGCGCGAGCGGCCCGGTGAGCGGGGCGATGGCGCCGAGCTTGCCCGACCAGCCCTGGAACCCGCCCACCCGCTCCACGCGCAGCGTCGGGGAGACGCGCAGGGCGCCCTGCCACAGCGAGACCTCCTCGCCCAGGGCGGCGGCGAGCTGGGCGCGCGAGCGGGGGGCGCCCAGGCCGTCGGCGCTGAGCCGCTCCCCGCCCACCGACGCGCTGGCGCTGAGGGTGCTCGGGCCGGAGAGCCACTCCAGGCTCACCTTGACGTTCCCGGCGGCGTCCCGCTGGCGGGTCAGCCCGCCCAGGAACTCGAGCTTCTCGTCGAGCCGGTCGTAGCGGCCCGAGAGCTCCGTCGAGAGCTGGAGGCCGCGCCCGAGCAGGTGCAGGTAGCGGGTGACCGTGGCCAGCCGGGCGTCCTCCTGCGAGTCGTTCGGGGTGACGGCGTAAGGCCAGCCGGGCAGGTCGCGGCGGCCGCCGGAGAGCTGCGCGAGGGCGTCCAGCCGGTCCTCTCCGAAGGCCACCCAGCCCTTGAGCAGCAGGCCGCCGGACCGGGCGGCGTTGTGATCGCGCTCGAGCTGCACCTGGCCGCCGCCCAGCACCGGGGTCCGGGAGAAGAGGTACGGGAACTGGCCGTCGCTGCCGTCCGCGGCGAGCGCGGCGAGCAGGCCCCAGCGCTGGCCGCCGACCGCCCCGTCCACGCCGGCGGAGTAGGTGCCGAAGGAGCCGTAGGTGCCCTGCGCCGACCAGCTGCCCGCGACGGCCGGGCGGGTGACGACGTTCACCACCCCGCCGAGCGCGCCCGAGCCGTAGCTCGCGCCCTCGGCGCCCCGCACCACCTCGATGCGCGAGATCCAGGCCTTGGGGATGGTGGAGAGGTCCACGCCCCCGCCGGCGGCGCTGTTGAGCGGCAGCCCGTCGAGGAGCACCACCACGTCGTCCGAGGTGGAGCCGCGGATCGACACGGTGGAGAGCTGCCCCAGGCCGCCGTAGTCGTGGACCGCCACGCCCGGCGCGGTGGAGACCAGCTCGGCCACCCCCTTGGCCTCGCCCGCGAAGCGGCTCGCCTCCACCACCGTGGCGGCGGCGGTCGGGTCGGCCGACACCTCGGCCCGCCGGGTGCGCACCTCCACCTCGTCGAGCTCGACCGGCTCCTCCGGGCCCTCGGCGCGCGCGGAGACCGCCGGCGCCAGCGCGCACGCGAGACACAACCAGGGAACACCACGGAGGGCCCGGCCCGTTCGGCTCAAGTCGTCGCGTCTCCTTCGGACGCGGACCGTCGGCCGCGAACCATTCGCGGCCTGCGCGGAGGGAGGTCTCCTGGCTCCCGGGGCGCGGCGCGCGGGCGCCGCGAGGTGCCTGCCGCCTTCCCCGCGCCCGAGGACGCGAGTGGCGACGAACCGCAGGCTCCGGTTCCCCGGCTACAGTGGCGGGACCGCGCCGGACTTGGACCGGCTTCCCTGTTCCTCCGAGCGGGTGCTGCGAGTGCGTGGGTAGCCCTCCGTGGCCGAAGTTGTCAAGGTGCGCGGCGGGAGGGGAGCGGCCTCGCGGCGGCGCGAGGTCCCGGACGCGACGGCCCCACCGCCTTGGGCGCCGGCCGCGGCCCGGGCGAGGCCGGCGAGGCGGGCGGCTCCGCGGCCGAGAGGTGTGGGCGCACCCGCGCGAGCCACCTCGCCGAGACCCCCTTCACGGCGGTCACGTCCTCCACCCGCCGGAAGGGGCGCTGCCGCCGCAGGGCGACCATGGCCTCCGCCTTCTTCCGGCCGACGCCGGGGAGGCGCATGAGCTCGGCCACGGTGGCGCGGTTCAGGTCCATTCGCTCGCCCGGGGCGAGCGGTTTCTTGGCCGCGAAGGCGGGGGCGGCGGCGAGGAGCAGCGCCAGGGCCGCCGCGGAGCGCAGGCGGCTCACGGCGCGAGCTCCGTGAGGGCGGGCTCGGCGCGCGCCGTCCGCGGCGGCTCGGCCGGGCGCGACTCGCGGACCTGCAGCTTGTGGTGAGGCCCGAGCGGGAAGGCGTCGAGGTACAGGTTGATCGAGCCGTCCTGGTTGGTGAAGGCGCTGCCGATCTTCATCCAGTAGGACGGGCGGGTCGAGTCCTTGCGCTCGATGATCGCGTAGACGGAGAGCATCTTCCTCGAGGCGGGGTCGTTCACGGTGGCTCCTTTCGTGCGGGGCGCGGGAGCGCGCCCGCCCGGGAGCGTTCGCAAGCGGCGTGCCCGGGCGGATGGCGGCCTTCCGCGAGGATCGCGCCCGCGCGCCGGTCCGCGCGGCGGCTCCGGGGCCGGCGGGCGGACGTCGCCCTTGCGCGCCCGCCCGCATCCGTGTCGGATGGCGGACGTGAAGCGCTCCTACCGCCTCGGCACCACCTCGTTCATCCACCGCGCCGGCTGGCTCGAGAACGCGCGCCGGCTCGCGGGGCGCGTCGAGGACGTGGAGCTCCTCTGCTTCGACGGGGATCCTTCGGCGCTCCCGTCGCCGCTCGAGGTGGCGGGGCTCGCCGCCCTCAAGGCCGAGGCCGGCCTCACCTACTCGCTCCACACGCCGCTCGAGGCGAGCCTGGCGAGCGCCGACGAGGCGCGCCGGCGGGAGGGGGTGGCGCGGGTGCTGCGGGCGGTGGAGCGGACGCGCCCCGCCGCGCCGGAGGCGGTGGTGGTGCACGTGTACCTCGGGGATCGGGAGGGGGAGGCGCCGCCGCCCGACCTGGACGCCTGGCGGGCGCGCGCCGCCCGCTCGCTCTCCGAGATGGTGGCGGCCGGCGTCTCGCCCGGCGCGCTCTGCGTGGAGTCGCTCGACTACGACTTCGAGCTGGTCGCGCCGGTGGTCGAGGCGCTCGGGCTCTCGGCGGCGCTCGACGTGGGCCACCTGCACCGGGACGGCCGCCCCGTGGCGCCGCTCCTCGAGCGGCACCTGCGGCGCGCCCGGGTGGTGCAGTGGCACGGGACCGAGCCCGGCGGCCGCGACCACCGCTCGCTGCGCCACGTGCCCCGGGCCGAGGCGCGCGCGCTCCTCGACACCCTCCGGCGGGTGGGCTACCAAGGCGTGCTCACGCTGGAGGTGTTCGGCGAGGAGGACCTCGCCGACTCGCTGGCGGTGCTCGAGACCCTCGCGCGGGAGGCGTGAACGTGGCGAAGCCCATGGTGATCCTGGTCGGAGGGGGCGCCCGCTCCGGGAAGAGCGGGCACGCGCTCGCGGCGGCGCGGGCCCTCGGGGCGCGGCGCGCGTTCGTCGCCACCGCCCGGCGTTACGACGACGATCTCTCGGCGCGCATCGACCGGCACGTGCGCGAGCGCGGCCCCGACTTCGCCACCCTCGAGGAGCCGCTCGCCGTCCCGGAGCTGCTCGCCGGGCTCGACGCCGACGTGGCCCTGGTGGACTGCCTCACGCTCTGGATCTCGAACCTGCTCCTCGACGGCGCGGCCGACGACCGGGTCGAGTCGCGCGTCGAGGACCTGTGCCGGGTGCTCGCCGCGCCGCCCTGCCACGTGGTCCTGGTGAGCAACGAGGTCGGGATGGGGCTCCACCCCGAGACCGCGCTCGGCCGGCGCTTCCGCGACCTCGCCGGCCGGGCCCACCAGCGGCTGGCGCGGGTCTCGGACGAGGTCCACTTCGCGGTGATGGGGCTGGTCCTGCGCCTCTCGCCCGGGCCGGTGGCCGCGCTGACGGAGTGGCGGCCGTGAGCGCGCCCGCGGCCGGTCCCCCCGCCGCCCCGGCGAGCGCCGGACCGCCGGTGCTCGGACCGGCGGCGGTGGCGATCCAGTTCCTCACCCGGTTTCCGGTGCCCGCGCGG
>JAJXVM010000228.1 GCA_021782135.1 Myxococcales bacterium
GCCGCCACCCCAAGCGGAAGCCCCAGGGCGTCGTCGCCGGACGGGGCGATGACCTCGAACCGGCCCCCGCTGCGGTCCACCACCACCAGCGCGTGCAGGTCGGGGTCCGTGACCAGCAGCCGGCCGGACGGGTCGAAGGCCACGCCGGTCGGCGAGCGGAACGTCACCGGCTTCTTCTCGCCGGCGAACGCGGTGGCGAGCCGGCGCCAGAAGTTGCTCGTCTCGACGTCGCGGTCGGAGCGGATCTCCCCGCGGTAGAAGGCCCGGGCCCGCTGCGGCGCCGGCGGGTAGGCGATGGCGGGCACCGGCGGTCGCTGGGCGGTGGCGCACGCGGCGGCGCAGAGCAGCGCGAGCGGGAGGCCGCGGGCGGGGGCGCTGGTCATCTCGTCTCCGGCAGGAAGGAGGTCCCGAAGGTCCTGGTGTAGAGGAACGCCAGGGTGTGGGAGCCGATTCCCTCCGCGGGCCAGAACTGGGTGTAGGTGTAGCTGGCGCTCACGGTGGACTCGCGGAAGCTCCAGACCACCGCCGCGGTGGCGGAGGCGGTCGTCCCTCCTCCCAGCACGTGGTTGAGGTCGGCGGCGAGGTTTCCGAAGCTGCCGTAGCCGAGCCGGAAGGCGTCCGACAGGTGCGCGAACAGGAACGAGTTGCTGGTGCGCACCGCCTGCGACCAGGAGTCGTCGAAGCCGGCGGCGAAGCTCGCGCGCGTGTGCCACAGCGGACTGAAGCCGGTCAGGCCGGCGGTGAGGTTGCTGTTGTCGATGAGCCCGAGCCCCAGGGGCTGGGCGGGAGCCGCGGCCGTCGCCGCCTGCGCGCTGGTGGCGAGGGCGGGGCCGGCCAGCAGCCCGCCGGTGCCCGGCACGGCGCCGAGGAGCGGAGCCTGTCCGGCCGCGAGCGGGGAAGCGGCCCCGAACGTCGTCCCGACCGCCATGGGCGACTGCTGATCGATCCGCAGGTAGCTCACGGTGGGGAGGAGCATCAGCGGCGCGAGGCGGGTGAGGTTCATCACCAGGTTGGCGCCGATGAGCCGGGTGCTGGTCTCGGCGGAGGAGTGATCGTCGCGCCGGGCGTACTGGGCCGAGAGGCTGGTCGCCGCGCCCGGGATGTCGTCGCGCAGCATGCCGTTGAGCCCGTACCCCAGGACCGTGCCGCTCGCGCCGCCGACCACCGAGGTGTACCCGGCCTGACCCGAGGCGGAGATGCTCCCGGTGAGCGGCCCGCGTCTCCCCGTCACCGCCACCCCCTGGGCGGCGCTGAAGGAGTCGATCACCTGGTGCAGGCCGGGGCCGTCGAGCCGGACCTCTCCGCCGGACAGCCCCTCGCCGAGGAAGATCGGCAGCGGCTTGAGGTCGATGGTGGCGCCGCCGATCGCCATGTGGGAGGTCTGGTCGCGGTCCGACGAGGCGATCTCGGAGTAGGTGTAGCCCCCGTTCGCGATGGTGTGCGCGCCCAGCCGCGAGAGGAGGTAGGCCTCGGCGTCGTAGCCGGTGTAGTCGGCGCCGCCGAAGCCGCTCCCCTGCGTGATGGTGGCGCCGAGGTGCGCCCGGGTGTCCGGGCCGGGGAAGATGTCGTCGGAGAGCGACGCCATGGTCTGGGCGGTGCGGGGCTGCTCCCCGAACTGCGTGGAGTCCCAGGTCACCACGCCGGCGTAGCGCTGCAGCGGCGTCCCGCCGTAGACCCCGCCGTTCACCTCGTCCGAGATGACGTTCTCGCCGGTCATGTCCTGCGAGAGCTGGTGCTGGGCGCGCAGGTCCACGTGCGGAAGCTCGGGCGCGACCAGCTGGGCGCTGCCGGCGAGCACCGTGGTGCTGGTGGTGCCCGCCTGGACGACGTTGCTCCCGGCGAAGGCGTAGTTCTTGCTGACCGTCAGCGACACCGGGACGATCGACTTCGAGAAGAGGAAGAGGGTCCCGCCGTAGCCGAGCGAGAACGACCCCTGCCGGGCGGCCAGGTCGTCGAGCCGGGTGGCGAGGATCATGGCCCGGAACTTCACCAGGCGCGACTGGTAGATCCAGCCGCCCAGGTCGAGCTCCGCTCCCTCGGTGAGGAGCTGGGACTGGGCGATCCGGTCGCCGGCGGAGGCCCAGGTCCCGCCGTAGGACGCGAGCAGGCGGCCGGAGAGGGTGTACTGCGGGATGTCGTCGTCCATGAACATCTGCGCGCCGGCGAGGCCGGGCAGGAGCAGGATCGCGAGCGCGGCGAGGAGCGCGGCGCGGGTCACGGCGCCGTCCTCCCGGGAGGAGCGGGAAGAGGGCGGTCGAGCGGCTGGTACATCGGCGCGTCGGAGGAGATCGGCGGCGCGCCCGGCGCCGGCATCCTCAGGATGGGAACGGCGAGGCGGAAGCGGGGGACCTCGGTGCCGTAGCGCGGGGTCTCCGCCGCCTGGCGCGCGGCGCGGGCCCGCGCCTCCTTCCGGATCGCCTCCTCGCCGTGGTCCGGGCAGCCGTCCTCGTCCTGGTACCCGTCCCAGTCCTCCGGCTCGTAGGGGCACTTGTCCAGCCGATCGGGGATCCCGTCGTGATCGCTGTCCACCAGCTGCTCGTCGAAGGTGGAGATCTGGACCCCGGCGAAGGCGCGGAAGGACGCGCGCCCGCCGTAGGTCGGACCGGCGGCCACGAAGAAGCTGACACGGCCCGGCTCCGAGAGGGGCCCGCGGCTCACCGCCGGGAGCGCCGCCGCCGGGGCTCCCGCCGGCTGGCCCGGCCCGGCGCCCTGCGGCAGCGCGTTCTCCACCGGGGAGACCGGCTCGCCGCCGGCCTCCTCCGCCTCGATGGCCGCGCGCCGGGCGAGGCCGCGCGCGCGCAGCAGTTCGCGCAGATCCGCCGAGGGGTCGGGGCCGAGGAGCGAGTAGTAGACCGTGGGCAGGACCGTGAGCGCGTGGTACCCCGCGCCCGTTTCGCCGGTGGTCTGGAGGGAGGCGGTGAGGGCCGACGAGAGCTGGTACGAGAGCGCCGCCCCGTAGAACGGTCCGGCGGGGTCGAGCGGGCCGGCGCGCCCCGGCCGCCGGTAGCCCAGTTCGCCCGTGACGAGGAGGTTCCCGAAGTTCTTGTGGGCGATGAGCGACGGGGAGAGGTCGACGCCCTGCAGCAGATGATCCGCCTGGAGCGAGAGCGCCAGCGCCGGCCGCCGCGCGGTCTCGATGGCGAAGCGCCACTTGGTGCGCAGGCGGATGTCGCGGCTCGCTCCCCGGGCGGCCGGGTCGCCGGCCGCGCCGTCGAGGAGGGTCGCCCCGAGATCGACGCCGTTCCAGATGCCGAAGGTGAGGCCGAGGGGGGCGGCGTGCAGCCCCGCCCCGGACGCCTCGCTCAGGGAGAGGCTGGCGGTGCCGTGGCCCAGCGGGACCGGATCGGCGTCGGGGACCAGCAGCGTGCCGCGGCCGCCCTCGAGGGTCGCCTGGCCCCGCGCCACCGCTGGCGCCAGGAGCAGCGACGCCGCGACCAGCGCGAGCCGTCGCGCTGCATGGCCGGCGCCCCGGGGGCGCTCCTCTCCGGCGATCCTCACCGACGCGGGTCCGGGTCCCCTCCCGCTAGGTCAGCTTCTCCTCCCGGACGACCACGCGCGCGCGGGCGCGCAGGTCCGCGTCGAGCTTCTTCAGCACGGCCGCCCGGTGCGCCTCGCGCAGCTCGGCCCGGATCGACTCCTCGACCTCCTCGAACCGGGCCTGGCGCGCCGGCTGGGTGCTCTCGCGCCGGACGAGGTGCCAGCCCCGCAGCGCCCGCACCGGTTCGCTCACCTGACCGTCGCGGAGCGACCAGGCCGCCTTCTCCATCCCGGCCTCGAGGCTCCCCTGGTGCACGTAGCCGAGATCCCCGCCGTGGGCGGCGAACTTGTCGCAGCGGGCCTCCCGGGCCAGCTTGCCGAAGTCCTCGCCCTGGACGACGCGGGCCCGCAGGGCGGCGGCCTGGGCCCGGCCGGCCTCCCAGCCCTTCTCGTCCGAGGAGGGATCGACCCGGACGCACAGCTCCTGGAGCTCGAGGGCGCCCGGCACCTCGTAGCGCTTGAGGTTGGCCTGGTAGAACGCCCGGGCCTCGTCGCCGCCGACCGGCCTGGCCTTGGCGGCCACCTCCGCGCCGGCCAGGGCCTTCGCCTGCTCCGGCCGCTCGATCACCTCGAGGTAGCGGAGGCGATCGATGCCGGCCGCGGCGAGGGCCGCGTCGAGCTTGGCCGGGCCGCCCGCGGCGTGCTCCTCGCCGGCGACCTCCTTGCGGATGGGGGCCATGTCGATGACCAGTCCGCGCCGGCGGGCCTCCTGGGCGCGCAGCTCGTCCCGGACGAGATCGGCCACCACCGCCTTGCGGATCTTCGCGATCTGCTTCGGCTCGAGCTGGCGGTGGAAGTACTGCTTCCGGATCCGCTCGACCAGCGCCCGGCGCACCTCCGGCTCGGTGATGGGTTTGCCGTTCACCACCGCCGGGTAGGCGGGCGGTGCGGCGGCGAGGAGCGCCAGGAGGGCGAGGCCGATCATCGGGACTCCGGGTTCGAGGCGAAATCCGGGGAAGCCGGCGAGGTCCTCTCGGATCCCGCCGGCTTCCCCTCAGGTGCTTACTTGTTGTGGCAGGTGAGGCAGAGGTTGCTGTTCTGGTTCGACTTGATGAGGAACGGGTAGTTGCTGGCCGCCGAGGCGAGGTCGCCCTGCATGTGCGGCTCGTGGCAGGAGGCGCACTCGAGCTGGTTGCTCTTGTTGGCGGCCGGGTTCACGAACAGCATCTGCTGGGCGATGCTGCCGGAGGTGCCGCCGGCGCGGTAGATGACCAGCGGCTGGAGCAGGTCGGCGCTGGCGGCGACCGCCGGGTCACGCAGCGTCGTGCCCTTGAGGGTGGCGAGCGAGGTGTCGTAGGTGAACGAGATCGGGTGGTCGTTGGTGAGGTCGGTGGTCAGGTTGGCCGTCCCGGCGGTGTTCGACGGGCTGGCGTCCTGCATCGTCACCACCGGCGCGCCGCCGGAGGCGAAGGTGTAGCTGCTGGCCGAGATGTTGTTGTCGGAGTCGATCATCGGCGTCTGGTTCAGCGAGTTGAACGCCGTCACGCCGTCGTGGCAGGAGAGGCAGGCGAGCGAGACCGGGCCGACCGGGCGGGCCGCGGTGTTGGTGTCGGCCGCGTCGAGGACGAAGGTCGAGCTGTTGGCCTGCGAGTACATCTGGAAGGTGGTGGTGCTGTTGCTGCGGTTCCACAGCGGCGCGCCCACGTTGTTCGCGTTGTGCGGCATGTGGCAGTAGATGCAGACTTGGTTCTGGGCCTGGCCGGCCTTGCCCTGCACGTCCTTGCCGGTGGCGGAGAGGTCGTGCGAGGAGCCGACCACCGAGGTCGGGCTGAAGGCGGCGGAGGCGGTCCCCGCCCAGGCCACGGCGGCGATCAGGAGAGCGATCTTCTTCATGGGGGTTGATTCCTTTGCTTCGGTTCGAGTTGGGCGACGTCTCAGCGCCGCGGGACTTGACAGGAGCAAGGGCCGGGCCAACCGCCGCGATCGCGCAATCTGGCGCCAATGCCGTTGGTGAGGAGCATTGGCGCCGCATTGTTGCGTGCCATCTGGCACACCCAGGTCTCTTGCCCCACCCAGATCACCGGGACGACCCGGGCGCGGTGGCGGCGGAGCCGGAGGCCGCGGGAGCGGCGGCCGGCGCGGAGGCGCCCGGGTCCTTGCCGGCGGCGCCGCCGGGCGCCGGCTCCGCCACGTGCAGGTAGGCGAACCGCTGCACGCGCTTGTTGTACTGATCGACCACGAAGAGCTTGTCGGCGGGGTCGAGCGAGACGCCCTCGGCGAGCTGGAACTGGCCGGGCCCCGC
>JAJXVM010000229.1 GCA_021782135.1 Myxococcales bacterium
TCGGCCGGACGGCGCAGGCCCATGTTCTCCATCGCCCGCGCGAGCAGCCGGGCCCGGCGCGCCCGCGACTCCTCGGTCGCGGCCGGCTCCAGGGCGGGCGCGGTCGGAGCCGCGCCCCGGCCCTCCGCCGCGGGCCTCTCCAGGTTGAACTCGCCGGTGATCTCCGCCACCTCGGGCAGCTCGATGGGCGGGGCGGCGCGCGCGTCCTCGCCGCCCGCGAGCCCCAGGAGCAGCAGCGCGGCCAGCACCGCCCGCGCCCGGTCGGGCGACAAGGCGCCGCCCTGCGCGAACTCGGCCGGGTCGAGCGGCTCCGCCAGCCGGCTCACCAGCGCGGTCTCGGCCGCGGTCCAGCCGAAGGCCCTCGCCACCGCGGCGTACCCGGCCCGGAAGGCCACCCGCGGCCCGGCCTGGGCGAAGGCGGCGTCCACCAGCGGCGCCGCCTGCGGCGCCGAGAGGGCGTCCACCACCGCCCGCAGCGGGCTGGTGTGGAGCCCCCGGGTCCAGTCGGGCGGCTCGCCCGGCTCGAACCGGAAGGAGCCCTCCGAGAGGCGCGCCACCTGCCCGAGATAGCCCGCCTGCTGCCGCGAGAGGGCCGCGTCCGCCGCCGCCCGGCTCACCGCGCCCATCTCCACCAGGATGTCGCCCTGCTTGCGCCCGGTGCGGGCCATCTCGGCGAGGCTCTTCTCGAACGCCGGCATGTCGATGAGGCGCGCCGCCAGGAGCTCCTGGCCGAGGGGACGGAACCCGGCGTAGCTCTGCGCTCCCACCGGAACGCCGGCGCGGAGGTAGAGGCGCGAGGCCCCGCCGCCGGCCTGGAAGATCAGCGTCCCCGTCGCCCGCCCGTTGAACGCCTCAAGCAGCACCGCCGCCAGCGGCACCCGCGCGAGGTCACCCGTATTTTCCAGGAGGGCCAAGGCGCTCATCCTACCTCCTCCACCCGCGGTGAGGTAGATCTCGCCCGAGCGGCCGCCGCGCGGCCGGAGAGGCGAATGGCCGCCATCGGCATCATCAACAACCCGGGCTCCCGCTACAACCGGCGCCACCCCGGGGCGGCCCGGCGGCTGGCCGCCCTCCTCGACGGAGACGGGCTCGTCGTCGACGCCGCCGACCCGGAGCAGCTGCGGCGCGCGGTGGAGCGGTTCCGCGCCGCCTCGGTGGAGGTGCTCGGCGTCAACGGCGGCGACGGCACCGGGCACGTGGTGCTCACCGCCTTCGCCCGGGCCTGCGCCGGCGCGCCGCTGCCGAAGCTGCTCATCCTGCGCGGCGGCTCGATGAACACCATCGCCCACGGGCACGGCATCGCCGGCAACCCGGAGACCGTCCTGCGGCGCTGGCTGGAGGGGCGCCGCCAGGGCCGGCCCGAGCGGGCGGTGGAGCGCGATCTGCTGCGGGTCGAGTGGGGCGGCGGCGCGCCGCGGTACGGCTTCCTGTTCGGGACCGGCGCCGTGGTCCGCTTCCTCGAGGGCTACTACCGGCGCGGCCGGACCTCGCCGCTCGAGGCCGCGGCGCTCGCCGCCCGGGCGGTCGGCTCGGCCCTCGTGGGCGGCCGCTTCGCCGCGGCGCTCACCCGCCGCGAGCCGGCCCGCGTCGCCGCCGACGGCGAGGAGTGGCCGACCCTGCGCTACCTGGCGGTGCTCGCCGGCTCGGAGCCGGACATCGGCTTCGGGTTCCGGCCCTTCGCCCGCTGCGCCGAGCAGCCCGGCTTCTTCCACGCGGTCGGGATCACGAGCAGCGCGATCCGGCTGGTGACCGCCCTCCCGGCGGTCCGCCTGGGGAGGCCCTGGCGGCGGCGCGTGGCCATGGACGCGGTCGCGCGCGAGCTCTCGGTGGAGATGGCCGAGCCGTTCCGGTTCACCATCGACGGCGACCTGTACGACTCCGACGGGTCGGTCCGGATCACCACCGGCCCGCCGGTACGCATCCTGGTCCCATAGGCAGCGGCCGGCCCACCCTTGACGCGGACCCCGCGAGCCGGTACGAGCGCTCGCCGCCCATGGATCCGACCGCCGCCACCTCCGCCCCGCGCCCCGGCCTGCTGGGCCGCGTGTCCGCCGCCCCCCGCCCCTACCTCTACGGCTCGCTCGCCGGCATGGGGACCTACCTCGCGGTCATGGGGCTCACCAGCGGCAACCGGCCCGAGCAGTTCGTGCTCTGCGCGCTCATGCTCCTCCTCGCCGTCTGGAGCGACGCCACCCGCCGGTTCTTCTCGGGGATGCTGCCGTTCCTGCTCTTCGGGATCGTCTACGACCTCACCCACCTGACCGAGCCGCTGGTGCGCTACCTCCACGTACACGTGGCGGAGCCCTACCACTTCGACAGGCTCTTCTTCGGCATCCCGTCCGGCGGGTCGCGCCTCACCCCCAACGAGTTCTTCGACCGGCACCACTGGCCGGCGGTGGATCTCGTGACCGGCTCGGCCTACATCCTGTACCTGTACTGGTCCCTCGGCTTCGCCGCCTGGCTGCTGCTCGCGAAGCGCAAGGACGAGCGGCTCCAGCGGGTCGCGCGCCGGTTCGGCTGGACGTTCCTGTTCGTCAACGTCGCCGGGTTCGCGACCTACTACGTCTACCCCTCGGCGCCGCCCTGGTACGTCACGCGGTACGGGCTCGGCCCGGCCAACCTGGCGGCGCAGGCCTCCGCCGCCGCCGCCGCCCGCTGGGACGCGATGACCGGCATCGGCTACTTCGCCGCGTTCTACGGGCGCAGCGCCGACGTCTTCGGCGCCATCCCCTCGCTCCACGTCTCCTACCCGCTCTTCGTGTTCCTGTACGGGCGGTCGCTCGGCAAGCGCTGGTTCGACGCGGTCAGCTTCGGGTTCTTCCTGCTGGTCTGCTTCTCGGCGGTCTACCTGCAGCATCACTACGTGCTCGACGTGCTGCTCGGCGTCACCTACACCCTGGTCGGCGTGGGGGTCGAACGGGCCCTCGCGGCCCAGGGCGAGCGCCGGGCCGGCGTGGTGCCCGCGCCGGAGCCGGAGCCGATCGACCCGGCGCGCCCCGGGTAGCGGCGCCTCCCCCGCGCGCCCCCGGGGGCTGCTAGGCTGCCCCCATGCTCTCCCGCGCCCCCGCGCCTCGCGTCGCCGTGCTCGTGCCGTGCCTGAACGAGGAGGCGGCGGTCGAGGGGGTGGTGCGCGGCTTCCGGGCGGCGCTGCCGGACGCCACCGTCTACGTGTACGACAACGGCTCGACCGACCGCACGGCGGAGCGGGCCCTCGCCGCCGGCGCGGTGGTGCGCTCGGAGCCGCTCCGCGGCAAGGGCAACGTGGTGCGGCGCATGTTCGCCGACGTCGAGGCCGAGGTGTACGTGCTCGTGGACGGGGACGACACCTACGACGCCGCCGCGGCGCCGGACCTGATCCGCGCGCTCGAGGAGCGCCAGCTCGACATGGTCAACGCCGCCCGGGTCACCGACGCGGCGGCCGCCTACCGCCCCGGGCACCGCTTCGGCAACGCCCTCCTCACCGGGCTCGTGGCGCGGATCTTCGGCAGCCGCTTCCGCGACATCCTCTCCGGCTACCGGGTGTTCTCGCGCCGCTTCGTGAAGTCCTTCCCGGCGCTCGCGGCCGGGTTCGAGATCGAGACCGAGCTCACGGTGCACGCGCTCGAGCTGCGGATGCCGGTGCTGGAGCTGGACGCCGCCTACCGCGAGCGGCCGCGCGGCTCGGCGAGCAAGCTCCGCACCTTCCGCGACGGCGCCCGCATCCTGCGCACCATCCTGACGCTCACCAAGGAGGAGCGGCCGCTGGCCTTCTTCTCCGCGGTGGGCGGGCTGCTGCTGGCGACGGCGGTCGCCCTGGCGGCCCCGCTCGTCCCCACCTACCTGCGCACCGGCCTCGTGCCGCGGCTGCCGACCGCGGTGCTCTCCACCGGCCTCGCCATCCTCGCCTTCCTGTCGCTCTCCTGCGGGCTCGTGCTCGAGACCGTGACCCGCGGCCGCCGCGAGCTGAAGCGGCTGCACTACCTGCGCTTCCGGGCGCCGGCGGCGGCCGGCCGGGCGGCGCGGGAGGACGAGGCGGCCGCCTGACGGGCTCGCGTCAGCGGCGGGCGGTGGCGGCGGGGACGGCGGGGACGGCCCAGGGCGTCTCGAGCACCACCCAGCGCCGCGGGACGCCCGGCGCGACGTGGACCGGGCGCAGCCCGCCCGGGAAGCCCCGCAGCGGCAGCGACCCGTCCGGCTCGAGCGGCAGCAGGTCGTAGAACAGGTAGCGGCGCGCCGCCGGGTCGCGGGCATCGCCCATGTGCGCCAGCGCCGCCCCGTCGAGCACCACGTAGCGGACCCGCCGGTCCCGGAGCCAGGAGAGCAGCTCGGCCGCCGGCACCGGCCTCTCGTCCCAGCTCGCCGAGACCAGCAGCTGCTCCGCCGCGGGGAGGAGCCAGCTCGCCTGCAGGTGGGTCCGGGCGTCGAGCGCGTAGACCTCCCCCGGCCGGACGTGGGCCGCGAGCCAGTCCTGGACCTCGACCATGCCGGCCGGCGGGACCATCTTCGGGCCGTGCAGCAGGGCGGTCGCCAGCGCCGCCCCGCCGGCCACGCACCCGGTCCGCAGGGCCAGCGGCGCGCGCCAGCCGTCCGACTCCAGCGCCTCGTGGAGGCGCGCGGCGAAGGCCGGGAGCAGCGTGGTGGCGACGAGCGGCAGGAAGTAGCGCGAGTTGGCCCCGCTGGCGCTGAACACCACGAAGAAGAGGTAGCTCCAGCCGGCGTGGACGAGGAGGAAGGTGCGCCCGGGGCCGCGGGGGCGCCGCCACAGCCAGCCGAGCGCGAGCACCAGCGCCGCCAGCGCCGCCGCCAGCCCGGCCACGTGCACCGGCCCGCCCGGCGTCGGCGCCGCCGGGGCGAAGGCGTCGAGCAGGTTGAAGCTCACCTCGCCCAGGCCGGCGACGACGCGCCAGGCGAGCGCGCGCGGGGTCACCTGGGCGAGGTAGGCCACGATCCCGTCCGGGAGCCGGTCGGTGGCGTGCGGCGCGAAGACCTCGGCGAAGTCGGGGAGCCGGTCGATCCAGACGTAGCGCGAGTTGAACTGGTGGAGCGGCGAGTGGAAGAGCCGCACGTTGCGGACGAGCAGCGGGGAGGCGGTGGCGAGGAAGGCGGCCGCGAAGCCCCACGCGCGCGGGCTGCGCAGCGCCCGGA
This sequence comes from Myxococcales bacterium, assembly GCA_021782135.1. Taxonomy (GTDB): domain Bacteria; phylum Myxococcota; class Myxococcia; order Myxococcales; family Anaeromyxobacteraceae; genus Anaeromyxobacter_B. The sequence goes on from JAJXVM010000229.1 coordinate 5,125, forward strand.
CGCGCTCGTGCAGGAGGAAGGTGAGGCCGACGCAGACCGGCAGGAAGATGGCGGTCCCCTTGGTGAGGAACGCCAGCCCGGACCAGATCCCGGCGCGGATCCAGGCGCCGCGCCGCGAAGGCGTCCCGAGCCCGTCGAGCACCGCGCCCACCGCCTGCGCCCAGAGCGCGACCAGCAGCGGCTCGCACCACTCGCGCGAGGCCACGGCCACGAAGGTCTTGCCGAGGGCCAGCAGGAGCACCGACAGCGCGGCCGGCCACCTCCCGAAGTGGCGCCGGATCACCTGCCAGCAGGAGAGCAGCGCCACCGCCCCGAGCCCGAGCGTGAGCAGCTGGGCCTCGCGGTGGTAGGCGCGCTCCGGCCGGGCGAAGAGCGACAGGAGGGCGTCGAACAGCGGGTGCCGGTTCGACTCGAGGTAGCGGCTCCCGGTGAAGAGCTCGCGCAGGAGCCCGAGCGGTCCCCCCAGCGCCCGGATCTGGATTCCCAGGTCGAGGTAGCCGACGTCGTCGAAGTAGGGGTAGGCGTTGCGCCACGCCTCCGCCCCGGCGAGGGCGAGGAAGAGGGCGCAGGCGCCGGCGACCACCGCCGCCTCGCGCCCCGGGCCCAGCGCGGGCAGCGCGCGCGGGCG
>JAJXVM010000230.1 GCA_021782135.1 Myxococcales bacterium
GCTCGCTCATCCCCCGCGCTCCTCGACCTCCCCGCGCCTCGCGAGGATGGGTGGCCGCCGGCCGCCGCGGCCGCCGGTGCGGGGCGACCGGCCGCCCCGCGTGGAAAGAAAGAGGCGCGGCGAGCCGGAGCCGCCGCGCCTCGGGAACCTCCCGCTCGGGAGCGGGCTACGGCAGCTTGCTCTTCTCCTCGGCCTTCTCGTACTCCAGCGGGTGCTCGTCCTTCATGAACTCGAGCGTGGTCTCGCCGGTGAGCCAGGTCCAGTTCATCGGGAAGATCGAGGGGCGGAGGTGCACGTTGTAGAAGTGCACCACGAAGAGGAAGAGCAGCGCGAGCGTCGCCTCCTCGCCGTGGACGATCTGCGCCACCTCGATGACCCAGTGCGGCGCCACGCGACTCACGGCCACCGGGAACCAGTAGACGAAGCCGGTGCCGACCATCATCGCGCAGCCCCAGAACACCGCCCAGTAGTCGAACTTCTCCATGTAGTTGAAGCGCTCGAACCTGGGCCGCTCCTTCCGCAGCCCCAGCATGTGGAGGATGTTGTCCCGCATGTCGATGGCGTCCTTCGGCATGGGGAGCATGCTGAACGGGAGCGCCTTCTTCTGGGCGAGGAAGGCCAGGTAGAAGATGTGGTACAGGCCCGCCAGGATGAGCAGCACCGCCGCGAAGCGGTGCCAGATCCCGGCGGCGTGCGCCCCGCCGAAGAGCGCCAGGAACCGGCGCGACGACTCGAGCGCCTCCGGCTTGTCGAGGTAGCCGGCGCCGCGCAGCGGCCAGCCGGTGAGCCCGAGCAGGATGCAGCCGGAGAGCAGCAGCCAGTGCTGGATGCGCTGGTGCAGGTCGAAGCGCTTCACGGTGCGCTCGGCCAGCGCGGGCTCGACGTGCGGGTGGCCCTTGCGGCCCAGGCGCCGGCGGATCTCCCAGATGAAGTCGATGGCCACGTGGAAGCCGAAGAACAGCAGCGTCAGCGTGGTCAGCCAGGAGAACATGACGTGGACGAAGTGCGGGATCTTGGACCGCGGGTCCTCCTGCGGCTCGCGGTGGGCGATGACCGCCGCGAAGGTGTCCGTCGCGCCCACGTGGCACTTGCCGCAGGTGACGGCGCGGTTGTGGCCGGCCACCGTGGAGCGCGGGTCGGTCTTGGCGAGGATGGCGTGGCCGCCGTGGCAGTCGGAGCAGTTCGGGGCCCGCGACGAGCCGATGGCGATCTGCCGCCCGTGGATCGAGTCGCGGTAGGTGACGTCCACCTCCGGGTTGAGCCCCGCCGCCTTGGCGAACTCCTCGTTCCCGTGGCACTTCTCGCAGCGCGCGGCGATGGCGCGCATGCTCGGGTCACCCTGGGGCCGGTGTCCGTTCTTGTCCTTGGCGACGAGCGGCTTCACCGCGTGGATGGAGCCGTGACAGGAGACGCAGAGGGCGCCGGCGACCTTGCTCTTGCCGGGCTCGAGGATCGACTGGCCGTGGACCGACCCCCAGTACTGGTCGGCGATGTCGGGGTGGCAGTTGCCGCAGGCCAGGTAGGCGCGCGGCGAGCTGGTCGCCGGCTCGAGCGCCACGGTCCCGTCGCTGGCCTTGGCCTCGCCGGGGCGCCGGGCGGCGGTCAGCATCTCCACCTTCTTCGCGTCCTCCTTCGAGAGCGCGGGCATGCCCTGGCTGTGCATGCCGTCGGGCTTGTAGCCCTGGTGACAGTCGGTGCAGTCGGCGACGCCGGCGTGGACCGAGGACAGGAAGGACTGGGCGTCTACGGCGGGCTTGTCGGGGCCCTGGGCCTCGGCGTGACACCCGAGACAGGCCTGTGCATCGGCCGAGAGCTGGTTGGGCTTGGCTTCCGCGGCTCGCGCGATCGGCGCCGCCACGAAGAAGCTGAGGACGAGAGCGAGAAAAGGGACACGCATGGTGGATGCCGAAGTGTGCAACGCGTGTGCCCGCAAACATCCTTTTGGGGGTGGCGAGTTTGGCTGGACTCAAACATCTAGCGATTTTTCGGGCAGTTTGCTCCACGTCAATCATCATCCCCCGCAAATGCTGCGCGATACAGAATCAAGCGGTTAAGCTTGCGCGTGCTTCGTTTGGGGGCTGCCCCGACGGGGGATGTTCAGGGCGAAAACGACCCGGCCCAAACCGCTGCGTCGGCCGATGCGGCGCGACAAAACGCCGCGTCCGCTACGCCTCGTCGCGGACGGCGCGCGACGAGACGTCGCACGCGACGTCTCGCGGGGAGGATCCCGGGGGAGGTGCCACGACCGCTGCGGCGCGGCTCAGGTGTGCGCCGCGACCTGGCGCAGGATGTCGAGCTCCTCGAGCGCCTTGCCGGCCCCGATCACCACCGCCGAGAGCGGATCCTCGGCCAGGAAGACCGGCAGGCCGGTCTCCTCGCGCAGCAGGGTGTCGAGGTTCTTGAGGAGCGCGCCGCCGCCGGCGAGGACGATGCCGCGGTCGGCGATGTCGCCCGCCAGCTCGGGCGGAGTGCGCTCGAGGGTGACCTTCACCGCCTCGACGATGCCGTTGATGGGCTCGGAGAGCGCCTCGCGGATCTCGGGCGAGGTGACGGTGAGGGTGCGGGGCACGCCGGCGACGAGGTCGCGCCCCTTGATGTCCATCGAGAGCTCCTCCTCCGACGGATAGGCGGTGCCGATGCCCATCTTGATGAGCTCGGCCGTGCGCTCGCCGATGAGGAGGTTGTACTTGCGCTTGATGTGCTGGATGATCGCCTCGTCCATCTTGTCGCCGGCGACCCGCACCGAGCGGCTGTAGACGATGCCGCCGAGCGAGATCACGGCGACGTCGGACGTCCCGCCGCCGATGTCCACGATCATGTTGCCGGACGGCTCGGTGATGGGGAGGCCGGCGCCGATGGCCGCGGCCATGGGCTGCTCGATCAGGTAGACCTCGCGCGCCCCGGCCGACTCGGCCGCCTCGCGCACCGCCCGCTTCTCCACCTCGGTGATGCCGCTCGGAATGCCGATGATGATGCGCGGCTTCACGAACGACTTCCGGTTGTGGGCGGTCTGGATGAAGTACTTCAGCATCGCCGCCGTGATCTCGAAGTCGGCGATGACGCCGTCCTTCATCGGCCGGATGGCGACGATGTTGCCCGGGGTGCGCCCGAGCATCTCCTTCGCCTCCTTGCCGACGGCGAGCACCTTGCGGCCGCCGCGCGACTCGTTCTGCACGGCCACCACGGAGGGCTCGTTCGAGACGATCCCCACCCCGCGGATGTAGATGAGGGTGTTGGCGGTCCCGAGATCGATCGCGAGATCGCGGGACATGATGTTGTGGAGCCAGTCGAGCACGGCGAGGTCCGGGACTATAGCAAGGGGGGAGGGGTTATCAACGCTTAATGGAGGTGTTCCTACCCGGGATCCGCCACCTCGGCCTCGAGCTCGCCCGCATGGGTGAAGAGGCGGCGGAACCGGCCGAAAGCAGTGCGGCCGGCTCGAAGTCTAGCCGGCGGGGCTCGCCCCCGCCGCGCACGGACGGGCCGGACGGACGCCGCGCCGGCGAACGGAACCGCACCCCCCGTGGAAAGGAGAAGGGCCGGCTCATCGCCGGCCCTCCTCCGGTACCTCGGGGTCGAGCTAGGAGGCCTCGGCCTCCACCTTGACCTTCACCTTGGCGTCCACCTCGCGGTGGAGCTTCACCGGCACCTCGAAGTCGCCGAGCGTCTTGATGGGCTCCTTCAGGTCGATCAGGCGGCGGTCGAGCTGCAGGCCGCGGGCGGCGAGCGCCTCGACGATGTCGAGCGCGGTCACCGATCCGTAGAGCTTGTCCTGCTCGCCGACCTTGCGCTTCAGGCCGACCGGCGTCTCGGCGATGCGCTTGGCGACGGCCTCGGCCGAGGCCTTGAGCTTGGCGGCCTTGGCGGACGCCACCGCCTTCTGGTGCTCGAGCTCCCGGACGTTCTTGGGGTTGGCGAGCACCGCCAGCCCGCGGGGGAGCAGGTAGTTGCGCCCGTAGCCGGGCTTCACCTCGACGAGCTCGCCGCCCTTGCCGAGGTTGTCGACGTCTTCGCGAAGGATGAGCTTCATTTCCGGTCTCCTAGGCGGTGACGACGGTGTAGGGCAGCAGCGCCACGATGCGGGCGCGCTTGATGGCGGTGGCCACCTCGCGCTGGTGCTTGGCGCAGTTGCCGCTGATGCGGCGGGGGATGATCTTGCCGCGCTCGGTCAGGAAGTACTTCATCTGACCCTGGTCCTTGTAGTCGACCTTGAGGGCCTTGTCGGCGCAGAACCGGCAGACCTTGCGACGCCCGAAGCCGCGGCCCCGGCCGCCCTCCTCGCCGCCGCCATCTCGGCCGCCGCGCTCCTCGCGATCGCCGCCGCGGCCGCCGCCGCCGAACTTGCCGGCGCCGAAGCCGCCGCCGCCGAACTTGCCGCCACCCATGTCAGGACGCGCCATGGCTTACTCCTCCCCCCGCTCGAACTCGGGACCGGCCTCGAAGCCTTCCTCGCCGCGCTCCCCGAACTCGGAGCGCTCCTCGCGCGGACGCGGCTCGTCCTCGACCGGCGTGATCTTCACGTCGGCCTCGACCTGGCGGGCCTCGAAGTCGACCTCGTCGGCGACCTTCACCGACTGGAACTTGGTCACGCTGTCGATCATCTTGAGGTTGCGCTCGAACTCGCCGACCAGGCCGGGCCTGCCGACGTAGAGCGCGTGCATGTAGAGCGCCTTCGGGTTCTTGCCCACCGGGAAGGCGGTCTTCCGCTTGCCCTGGTTGGTGAACCGGATGACCTTGCCGCCCTCGCGCGCGACCACGCCGCGGAGCCGCTCCTTGATCTCGTCCACCTGGTCGTCGGGCGTCTCCGCCTTGAGCAGGTAGATCGTCTCGTACTCGCGCACGAGCTTCTTCTGCGTTTCTGCCATCTGAACTCCCCTCGGGTCTAAATGAGCGGCGGTTCTCCCGCCGCGAGGAGCTGCCGGCGCCTCCGGGCCCATCCCGGCGGTCGCCCCGTCTGCTGCCGCGCCCGGCGCTGGCGCCGGGGTGAAACACCTGCCGCCCGGACAGGTTGCGCCGGGCTCACGTCCGTGCGCGCGGCAGGAGAGGCGCCGCGCGCACGACCTTCAATCCTCGCCCTTCCTCGCCCGGCCCTCTCGCCGGTTGAAGAGGTTCATCGCCTTCACCGCCCCCTGCTCCACGACGGCCCGCGCGGCGGCGGCGGCCTGGGCGACGCACTCCTCGAGCCGCGCCTCCTCGTCCCGGCCGAAGCGGCCGAGCACCCAGTCCGCCGGGTCCACTCGCGGCGGCGGCCGGCCCACCCCCACGCGGACGCGGGCGTAGTCGGGGCTGCCGAGGTGGGCGTTCAGGCTCTTGAGGCCGTTGTGGCCGGCGTGGCCACCCCCGACCTTCACCTGGATGCGGAACGGCTCCAGCTCGATGTCGTCGTGCACGACCGCGACGTCCCCGAGCTCCGCCTTCCAGAAGCGGAGCAGCGGGCCCACCGCCTCGCCGGAGCGGTTCATGAAGGTCCGGGGCTTCACGACCAGGACCTTCTCTCCGGCGAGCCGGCCCTCCGCCACCTCGGCGGAGAACTTCCCCGCCGAGAAGGTGGCGCCGAGCGAGCGCGCCACCTCGTCGGCCACGAGGAAGCCGACGTTGTGGCGCGTGCGCGCGTACTCGGGACCGGGGTTGCCAAGGCCGACGACCAGCTTCAAGGGGTCGCCCGGCTACTTCTTGGCGGGGGCGCCCTTGGCCGGGGCGGCGGCCGGAGCCGCACCCTTGGCCGGAGCAGCGGCGCCCGCGGCCGG
>JAJXVM010000231.1 GCA_021782135.1 Myxococcales bacterium
GCGCCGCGGGACGACCCCTCCGCCCCGCCCGCCGAGCGCTGGCGCGCCGCGGTCGAGTCGGTGGAGCGCGCGAGCCCGTTCGTCGCCCTGGCCTTGAAGCACGCGGCGCTGCTGGGCCTCGACGAGGGCGAGATCGCGCTGCAGCTGCCCCGCGGCTCGACCATGGCCGGGGCGGCCGAGCGCAAGCGCCCGGAGGCGGAGGAGGCGCTCTCCCGGTTCTTCGGGCGCCCGATCCGGCTCTCGCTCTCGGTCGGCGACGCGCCGCCGCCGCAGGCCGCGGCGGCCGCCGCCCCCGCCACCATCGTCGCCGCCGAGCGGGCCGAGCGCGCCGCCCGGCACGCCCGGCGGGAGGCCGAGGCCCGCGCCCACCCCAACATCCAGGGCGCGGCCCGGATCCTCGAAGGCGAGATCCAGCGCGTCGACGATCTCTAGCCGTCCCCCCAAGCCCCGCGCCTCGAGGGGCGCGCGAGAGGAGCAGCCATGCCCGGTTTCGACGTCCAGTACCTGATGCGCCAGGCCAAGAAGATGGAGCAGGCCATGGAGCAGGCCAAGGAGAAGCTCGGCGAGCTCTCGGTGGAGGCCGAGAGCGGCGGCGGGCTCGTGAAGGTGAAGATGGACGGTCGCCACATGGTCCAGCGGATCGAGATCGACCCCAAGGCCCTCGACCCGAACGAGAAGCAGCTGCTCGAGGACCTCCTCGCCGCCGCCGTCAACGCCGCGTCCGAGAAGGCCAGCGCCGCCGCCAACGAGTCGATGAACAAGGCCACCGGCGGGCTCAAGATGCCGCTGCCCTTCTAGCGCCATGGCGGTCGCCGATCCCATCGCCCGGCTGGTGAAGGAGCTGGCCCGCCTGCCCGGCATCGGGGAGAAGACCGCCCAGCGGCTGGCCTTCCACATCCTCGAGACCGGCGCGGAGCAGGCCCGCGACCTCGCCGAAGCCATCACCGGGGTGGTGCGCGACGTGCGCTGCTGCTCGGTGTGCCAGACGCTCACCGACCGGGACCCCTGCGCCCTCTGCGCCGATCCGAGGCGCGATCCGCGGGTCATCTGCGTGGTCGAGAGCGTGCCGGACCTGGTCGCGGTGGAGCGCACCCACGAGTTCAAGGGGCGCTACCACGTGCTCCACGGCGCCCTCTCGCCGCTCGACGGCGTCGGCCCCTCGGACCTCAAGATCCGCGAGCTGCTGGTGCGGCTCGAGCGCGAGCCGGCCGAGGAGGTGGTGGTCGCCACCAACCCCGACGTCGAGGGGGAGGCGACCGCCCTCTACCTCAAGAAGCTGCTCTCGCCCTCCGGCGTGAAGGTGACCCGGATCGCCCAGGGGCTGCCCATGGGCGGCGACCTCGAGTACGCCGATCAGGTGACGCTGGCCCGCGCCCTCGCCGGCCGGCGGGAGCTGTAGCCGGCAGGGCGGTCGGTCGAGCCGGTCGAGCGGCGCGCGACCCCACGGGCCGCGCCCGCCGGGGCGCGGCGACGAGAGCCGACCGGCGTCCCGGGGGTGGATCACCCGAGAACGCCGGCCCGGCCTCGCCAGGCCGGCCCCGGACGGTCCGCGTTCTAAGCGCCGGCCGCCGCCCCGAGGATGTCGGCGAGATCCGCGGCGGGCCTGGTCACCGCCTTGAGCCCGAACTTCTCGACGAGCACGTTCAGCACCGCCGGGGTCACGAAGGCGGGGAGCGTGGGCCCGAGCCGGATGTTCTTCACGCCCAGCGAGAGGAGCGTGAGCAGGATGGCGACCGCCTTCTGCTCGTACCAGGAGAGGACGAGCGAGAGCGGCAGGCCGTTGACGTCCGTCCCGAACGCCTTCGCGAGCGCGAGCGCGATCTGGATGGCGGAGTAGGCGTCGTTGCACTGCCCCACGTCGAGGAGGCGCGGGATGCCGCCGATGTCGCCGAACTCCAGGGAGTTGAACCGGTACTTGCCGCAGGCGAGCGTCAGGATGACGCAGTCCTTGGGGACCGACTCGGCGAAGTGGGTGTAGTAGTTGCGGCCCACGCGCGCGCCGTCGCAGCCGCCCACCAGGAAGAAGTGGCGAAGCGCGCCGGACTTCACCGCCGCGATCACCTTGTCGGCCACCCCGAGCACGGCGTTGCGCCCGAAGCCGACCAGGATCGTCTTCTCCGCCCCGTCCTCGGTGAAGCCGGGGGCCGCGAGCGCGGCCTCGATGACCGGCGTGAAGTCGTGGTCGGCGATGTGGCGGACGCCGGGCCAGGCGACGAGCCCGCTCGTGAAGATCCGGCCCTGGTAGCCGTCCCGCGGCTTCTGGATGCAGTTCGTCGTCATGAGGATGGCGCCGGGGAAGTCGTCGAACTCCTCCTGCTGGTCCTGCCAGGCCCCACCGTAGTTGCCGACGAGGTGCGGGTACTTCTTCAGCCCCGGGTAGCCGTGCGCCGGCAGCATCTCGCCGTGGGTGTAGACGTGGATGCCCTTCCCCGCCGTCTGCTCGAGCAGGAGCTCGAGATCCTTGAGATCGTGGCCGGAGACGACGATGGCCTTGCCCTTGCGCGGGGTGACGCGCACCGGCGTGGGCTCCGGGTGGCCGTAGGCGCCGGTGTTCGCGCCGTCGAGCACCTCCATCGTGCGCAGGTTCGCGGTGCCGCAGCGCATGCAGAGCGCGAAGAGCTCCTCGACCGTGGGGCTCGGGCTCGCGAGGTAGGCGAGCGCCTCGTGGAAGAAGGCGTACAGCGCCGGGTCCTCGTGGCCGAGCACGCGGGCGTGCTCGGCGTACGCGGCCGCGCCCTTCACGCCGTAGGTGAGCAGCTCCTGCAGGCCGGCGAGGTCCTTGCCGTGGTCGCCGATCCGCCGCGGGATGACGGCCAGGGCCTCCCCCTGCGCGACGAGCGCGTCGACGCCGGCGGCGGGCTGGAAGGTGGCGGCGCCGCCGAGGCTCTCGGGGGCCACCCCCTTCGCGGCGCAGCCCCGCTCGTAGAGCGCGCGCGCCCGGTCGCGGGCCGCGACCATGCCGTCGATCTCGAGCGCGAGCCGCGCGGGGTCGAAGTTCACGTTCGTCACCGTCGTGAAGAGCGCCTTCACCACGGCGGCGTCGACGCCCGGGTCGCGCAGCCCGAGCGCCTGGGCCCGGTGCGCCCACGACGAGGCGCCGGCCGCGAGGTGCAGGAGGACGTCCTGCAGCGCCGCGACCCTGGCGTCCTTCCCACAGTTGCCGGTCTCCGTGCAGCCACCCGCGCCGACGGCCGTCTGCTCACACTGGTAACAAAACATGCTCATTGCGGTTGCGTCTCCATGGTGAAGCCGGGGCGAGGGCGCCCCGGGGGGGAAGGGATCAGGATCGGCGGCGCCCGCTCCGCTCGCCGTGCTTCGAGGGCCCGAGGACCACCAGCGGCGGCCCGGCGGTGAAGGTCCCCGCGACCTGCGAGAGCCGCGTCTTCGCCAGCTTCGAGAGGAGGATCCGGCTCGCCTCGGCGATGACGTCGTCGAGGATGCACAGGCCGCACGAGGCCGGCCGCTCGGAGAACATGCACTCCGGCACCCGGAGCTTCCCCTCGATGGCCTCGTAGACCTCCAGGAGCGTCGTCGCGCGGGGATCGGCGCGCAAGGCGAAGCCGCCGCCGGGCCCGCGCGACGAGGTGACGAGGTCGGCCCTCACCAGGCGCTGCATCACCTTGGCGAGGTGCGTCTCCGAGACCGGCAGGCGCGCCGCCAGGTCCTTCGCCGAGACGTGCGCGTCCGGGCGGGCGGCGAGGAGGGTCATCGCGTGCAGCGCGATGGAGGCGGGTTCGGACAGCTTGACGATGCCGGGCATGGTATTTCGGAATATCGGAACCTGAGTACCTGAAATATCCGCCGCGCGTCAACTCCGGCGGGTGCCGCGAGGGCGAAGCGCCCTCCGGGGAGGACACCTCCTCGAGCTTCAGCCGCCCCGCCGCGACGATGTAGGTGGATGGAAGCGGTGGGCGAGCGCCCCGCAGATTGCCTGGGCGCCGGTTCCCTGGTACCTCTGGAGGCCCAAGGGGCGTGGAGCAGGCATGAATTCCGGCTTGGTCATGTACGACGAGGAGTTCCGGGCCGTCACCGGCGTCTGCGAGCACCTGTGCCGTGACGCCAACGCCAACGTCGTCTTCCTGGTGGACAAGAACGGCCAGCTCATCACCTCGAGCGGCCGCGCCAAGGGCGAGCTCGACACCACCTCGCTGGCGTCGCTGACCGCGGGCAACGTCGCCGCCATGGGGGGCCTCGCCAAGCTGATCGGGGAGAAGGAGTTCCCGACCCAGTTCCACGAGGGGGAGCGCGAGTCGCTCCACATGAGCATCGTCGCCGGCAGGGTGGTGCTGGTGGTGGTCTTCGACGCCCGCAGCTCGCTCGGCCTGGTCCGGCTGCGGGTGAAGAAGGCGAGCGAGGAGATCGGGCGCGTCCTCGAGGTGGTCGCGAAGCGCCAGGCCAGCACCGGCGGCCAGAGCCCCTTCGCCGAGATCACCGACGAGGACATCGACAATCTCTTCAGCGAGTAGGCATGAGCTTCATCAACTACAGCTCCCGCGAGATCAACTGCAAGATCGTCTATTACGGCCCGGGCCTCTGCGGGAAGACGACCAACCTGCAGTACGTCTACGCGAAGACCAACCCGGAGTCGAAGGGCAAGATGATCAGTCTCGCCACCGAGACCGAGCGCACGCTCTTCTTCGACTTCCTGCCGCTCGCGCTGGGCGAGATCCGCGGCTTCAAGACCCGCTTCCACCTCTACACCGTGCCCGGGCAGGTCTTCTACGACGCCTCCCGCAAGCTGATCCTGAAGGGCGTGGACGGCGTGGTGTTCGTGGCCGACTCGCAGGAGGAGCGCGTCGACGCCAACCTCGAGTCGGTGGAGAACCTGCGCGGCAACCTGGCCGAGCAGGGGTACGACCTCGACAAGCTCCCCTACGTCATCCAGTACAACAAGCGCGACCTGCCTTCGGCCATCCCGCTCGCCGAGCTGCGGCGCGACCTCAACCCCCGCGGCGTCCCCGACTTCGAGGCGGTGGCGCCGGCCGGGAAGGGCGTCTTCGAGACGCTGAAGGCGGTCGCCAAGCAGGTGCTCATCGAGCTGAAGAAAGGCGGCTGAGGGCCGCCGCGGTGGCATACTGCGGGTCCGGACGATCCCCGTCCGGCCGCTCGGAGGCGATGGTGAACCTCTTCCGCTCCCATCGACTGGCCCTGCTGGTCCTGCTCTGCGCCGCCGCGGCCCGGGCCGACGGGCCGGCCGCCGACCCGGCGCAGCCCGCGGCCCCGGCGGTCCCCGACGAGCAGCTCGACCTGCAGGTCCGCACGCTCCAGGAGCGGGTCGCCGACCTCAAGGACCGGGTCTTCCGCACCAAGGCCAGGCTGCAGAACCTGCAGGAGCTGGTGCTCGGTGGGGACGTGTCGGCGGGCGCGAAGGCGGTGGTCATCCACCGCAACGAGATGGGCTCCTCGTTCGTGCTCGAGTCGGCGGCCTTCGCCCTCGACGGCGCGCCGGTCTACACCAAGGTGGACGTGAACGGCGACCTCGACCGGCGCGAGGAGTTCGAGGTCTTCAACGGCCGGGTGGTGCCCGGCAAGCACCAGCTCTCGGTGCGGCTCGTCTACCGCGGCCACGGCTCCGGGCTCTTCAACTACCTCGAGGGCTATCGGTTCAAGGTGGAGTCCTCGTACACGTTCGACGCCGAGGCCGGCCGGCTCGCCACGGTGCGCATGACCGGGTACGAGCGGAACGGCGCCGAGCCCAAGGACCGGCCGGCGATCAAGTTCGACCTC
>JAJXVM010000232.1 GCA_021782135.1 Myxococcales bacterium
CGCCGCCGGCGCCCTTCTCGCCGCGCGCGAGGACGTCGGCCGGCACAACGCCGTGGACAAGCTGGTCGGGTGGCTCCTCCGGGAGCGGCGGCTCGGCGCCACGGGCGGCGGCGCGCCGGCGCTGCTCGCGGTGAGCGGGCGGGCGAGCTTCGAGCTGGTGCAGAAGGCGGCGACCGCCGGGATCCCGGCGCTGGCCGCCGTGTCCGCGCCCTCCTCGCTGGCCGTGGATCTCGCGATCCGGGCCGGGATCACGCTCATCGGCTTCGCCCGCGGAGGCGCGTTCAACGTCTACGCGCACCCGGAGCGCCTCGCGCCCTAGCCGCCTTCGCGGACGCGGGCGGGGACCCGCCCTCCTCACGGCCGTGGACGCGCCGCGCCTTGCCGCCCAAGCGTGGTCGCCCACAAGTTTGTGCGCGAAGGGGTGGCGAGATGGCGAACCTCCCGGTTCTGGGTGAGTGGCCCGTGCTGCGGCAGATCGCGGCGCGGGATGCGTCGGGGCTCGACGGCACGGCCGAGAGCGCGCGCACGCGCGCGCTGCGGCCGCGAACGGCGAGCGCGGACCGCGTGGCCCGCTCGGTCTGCCCGTACTGCGCGGTCGGCTGCGGCCAGCTGGTGTACGTGAAGGGCGAGCGCATCGTCGACATCGAGGGCGATCCCGACTCGCCCGTCTCGCAAGGCTGCCTGTGCCCCAAGGGCGCGGCCACCTTCCAGCTCGTCACCGGCACGCACCGCGAGCAGCACGTCCTCCACCGGCGGCCCGGCGGCACCCGCTGGGAGGTGCTCCCGCTCGAGCAGGCGATGCAGATGGTCGCCGAGCGGGTGAAGCGCACCCGGGACGAGACCTGGCAGGAGCGGGTCGAGGAGGAGGGGGCGGAGCACCAGGGCGACCTCGTCCGCCGGACGCTCGGGATCGCCCACCTCGGCGGCGCGACCCTCGACAACGAGGAGAACTACCTCCTCAAGAAGCTCTACACCGCGCTCGGCATCGTGCAGGTGGAGAACCAGGCGCGGATCTGACACAGCTCCACGGTCCCCGGTCTGGGGATCTCGTTCGGCCGCGGCGGGGCCACCACCTTCCCCTCGGACCTGCAGAACTCCGACTGCGTGGTGGTGCAGGGATCGAACATGGCCGAGTGCCACCCGGTGGCGTTCCGCTGGGTGATGGAGGCCAAGAACCGCGGCGCGACGATCATCCACGTCGATCCGCGCTTCACCCGCACCAGCGCGGTGGCCGACCTGCACGTGCCGATCCGGCCCGGCAGCGACATCGCCTTCCTGGGCGGGATCGTCCGCTACATCCTCGAGAACGACCGCTGGTTCCGCGACTACGTCGTCCACTACACCAACGCGGCGACCCTCATCGACGAGCGCTTCCGCGACACCGAGGATCTCGAGGGGTTCTTCAGCGGCTTCGACGCGCGGCGGAACAAGTACGAGTGGGAGTCCTGGAGCTACGAGGGGGTGCAGGGCGTCGTCCCGGCCGCCGGCCACAAGGAGGTCTACGGGGAGAAGGGCGCCGGGCGCCACGACCTGCGCGCCGCCAACGTCACCGAGCGGGAGACCGACCCGACGCTCCAGCACCCGCGCTGCGTCTTCCAGCTCCTCAAGAAGCACTACGCCCGCTACACGCCGGAGCTGGTGGAGGAGGTCTGCGGGGTGCCGCGGGCGCTCTTCCTGGAGGTGGCGGAGACCCTGTGCCGGAACTCGGGGCGGGAGCGCACCGGCGCCTTCTGCTACGCCGTCGGCTGGACCCAGCACACCGTCGGCGTGCAGTACATCCGCACCGCCGCCATCGTCCAGCTCCTGCTCGGCAACATGGGCCGGCCCGGCGGCGGGATCATGGCCCTGCGCGGCCACGCCTCGATCCAGGGCTCGACCGACATCCCGACCCTCTTCGACCTGCTGCCCGGGTACCTGCCGATGCCGCACGGGGTCCTGCCGGACCGCGGGCTCGACCAGTACGTGAGCAACAACGCCTCGGCCACCGGCTGGTGGAGCGAGTTCCGCAAGTACATCGTGTCGCTCTGCAAGGCCTGGTTCGGCGCGGCCGCCACGGCCGAGAACGACTGGCTGTTCGACACGCTGCCGAGGCTCACCGGCAACCACTCGCACATGACCACCGTGGCCGAGATGGCCGACGGGAAGGTGAAGGGCTACTTCGTGATGGGCGAGAACCCCACCGTCGGCTCGATGCACGGGGCGCTCCACCGCGAGGGGCTGCGCAAGCTCGACTGGCTGGTGGTGCGGGACTTCGCCCTCACCGAGACCGCCGAGTTCTGGCGGGTGGCCCCGGAGATCGATCGCGGGGAGGTGCGGACGGAGGACATCGCGACCGAGGTCTTCTTCTTCCCGGCCGCCGCCCACACCGAGAAGGACGGCTCGTTCACCAACACCCAGCGGATGCTGCAGTGGCACCACCGGGCCATCGAGCCGCCCGGCGACTGCCGCAGCGAGCTGCACTTCGCCTACCACCTCGGGAAGCGGCTCAAGGCGCTCCACGCCGGCTCGAGCGAGCCGAGGGACCGGGCCATCCAGGCGCTCACCTGGGACTACGGGGAGCACGGGCCGACCGCGGAGCCCGACGCCGAGCGGGTGCTCCGGGAGGTCAACGGCTACACCGTCGCCGACGGGGAGCCGGTCCCTGGCTTCGCCAAGCTCTCCGACGACGGCTCGACCGCCTGCGGCTGCTGGATCTACTCCGGCTGCTACGCCGGTGGGGTGAACCAGGCGGCCCGCCGCAAGCCGCAGGGGGAGCAGCACTGGGTCGCGCCGGAGTGGGGCTGGGCCTGGCCCATGAACCGCCGGATCCTCTACAACCGCGCCTCGGCCGACCCCGAGGGGCGCCCCTGGTCGGAGCGGAAGCGGTACGTCTGGTGGGACGAGGCCCAGCACCGCTGGACCGGGTACGACGTCCCCGACTTCATCGTCGACCGCCCCCCCTCCTACCGCCCGGAGCGCGGCGCGACCGGCCTGGCCAGCCTGGGCGGCGACGATCCCTTCCTCATGCAGGCGGACGGGAAGGGCTGGATCTTCGCTCCCGCCGGCATCCTCGACGGCCCGTTCCCGACCCACTACGAGCCGGAGGAGTCGGTGATCGAGAACCCGCTCTACCCGCAGCAGTGCAACCCGGCGCGGATGGAGTGGCACCGGCGCGAGAACCCGTACCACCGGGCCTACGGCGACCCGCGCTTCCCCTACGTGCTCACCACCTACCGGCTCACCGAGCACCACACCGCCGGCGGGATGAGCCGCTGGCTCTCCTGGCTGTCCGAGCTGCAGCCGGAGATGTTCTGCGAGGTCTCGCCCGAGCTGGCCGCGCTGAAGGGCCTGCGCAACGGCGGCTGGGCCACCGTCACCACCGCCCGCGGCGAGATCGAGTGCCGGGTGCTGGTGACCCGGCGGATGCGCCCGCTGCGGGTGCGCGGGCGCGCCGTGCACACCATCGGCCTCCCGTACCACTGGAGCTACGTGGGCCGGGTGCGGGGCGATCCCGCCAACGAGCTCATCCCGTTCGTCGCCGACCCCAACGTCTCGATCCAGGAGTCGAAGGCCCTCACCGGGGACATCCGCCCCGGACGCCACTCCTTCGGCCGGCGCTCGGTCACGGACGGCGAGGCGCTCCAGGAGCCGCGCCCGACCGGGGAGGAGGCGCCGCGCGACCTGCCGGGCCTGCACGCGAGGTTCCGCCACCCGCCGGTCGAGCCGAGGAAGTGAACGCCATGCCCGGGAATCCCGCACGCGACTACCAGCTCACCGCGGCCGAGGCGCACGCGCTCGAGGCGCGCGCGGGGCGTCAGGAGGACGGCCCTTGCCAGATGGGCTTCTTCACCGACTCCACGCTCTGCATCGGCTGCAAGGCCTGCGAGGTCGCCTGCAAGCAGTGGAACCAGCTCCCCGACGACGGCTTCCGCCTCACGGCGATGAGCTACGACAACACCGGCCACCTGGGCGCCTCCACCTGGCGGCACGTGGCCTTCGTCGAGCGCGAGACGCCGCTCCCCGGGCAGGGCAGCCCGCGCGACGGCGTGGAGGCCGGCGCGGCGGCGTTCGGCCCGCTGCGCCCCTGCGGCCAGCCGGGCACGACCAGCCTGCTCGCCGACCAGGTCTCGCCGAGCCACGTCGAGGTGCCGGTCGCGCTCGGCCCGACCGAGCAGGCGATGGGGAAGTTCTCCTGGCTCCTCCTCTCCGACGTCTGCAAGCACTGCGAGCGGGCCGGCTGCCTGGAGGCCTGCCCCACGGGCGCCATCGTCCGCACCCGGTTCGGGTCGGTGTACGTCCAGCCGGACGTGTGCAACGGCTGCGGCTACTGCGTCTCGGCCTGCCCGTTCGGCGTGGTGGACCGGCGCCAGGACGACGGGCGGGCCTGGAAGTGCACCTTCTGCTACGACCGGCTCGAGGCCGGCATGGTGCCGGCCTGCGCCAAGTCCTGCCCGACCGCCTCGATCCAGTTCGGCCCCATCGACGAGCTGCGCCAGCGGGCCGCGAAGCGGGTGGAGCAGCTCCACGCGCGCGGCGTCGGCCAGGCGCGGCTCTACGGGGAGAGCGCGGCGAGCCAGCCCGGCACCGCCGGCCTGCGGGCCTTCTTCCTGCTCTGCGACGAGCCCGAGGCCTACAACCTGCCGCCGGATCCGGTGGTCCCGACGAAGAAGATCGCCGACAGCTGGTGGGCGATGGCGGCCGGCATCGCCGGGCTCGGGCTGGCGGCGGTGGGCGCGGTGCTCGCGGGGCGGAGGACGGCATGAAGACCCTGGCGGAGCTGCGCGCCGAGAGGCGCGACGGCCGGAACGTGGACCCCCGGCTCGGCAGCCTGCTCGGAGAGGGGTCGCAGCAGCGGGTGACCCGGATCGACGCCGGCCACCCCGAGCAGCGCGCGGGCGCGGATCCCCTCCCGCCGGGCGCGACCACCTACTACGGGATGCCGGTGCTGAAGGAGCCGGTCTGGAGGTGGTACGTCCCGGCCTACTTCTACGTGGGCGGGGTCTCCGGGGCCTCGGCGGTGCTGGCCGCCGCGGCCGACCTCTTCGGCCCGCGGGGCACGCGCGCCCTCTCCCGCCAGTGCCGGCTCGTGGCGGCCGGCGGCGCCGCCGCGAGCGCCGCGCTCCTCATCGCCGACCTGGGCCGCCCCTCGCGGTTCGTGGCCATGATGCGCGTGTTCCGCCCCAGCTCCCCCATGAACGTCGGCACCTGGATCCTCGCCGGCTTCGGCGCGTCCACGGCGGCCGCGGCCGCGGCGGCCCTCCTCCCCGGCGGGCGCGGTCTCCGGCGGGCCGGCGACCTCGCCTCGGCCATCTCGGGGCTGTGCGGGCTCGGGCTCACCGGCTACACCGGGGTGCTCATCGCCAACACCGCCGTGCCGCTCTGGCAGGGGACGCGCCGCGCGCTGCCGGTGCTCTTCTCCTCCTCCGGCGCGGCCGCCGCGGTGGCGCTCCTCGAGATCTTCCCGCCGGGCGACGCGAGCGAGCCGGTGTGGCGACGCTTCGGCATCCTGGCGCAGGCGACCGAGCTCGCCATGACCGCCGTGCTGGAGCGCGAGGCGGCGGTGGTGCCCCGGGTGGCGCGCCCGCTGCGGACCGGCTTCTCCGGGACGCTCTGGCGGGCCGGGCAGCTCCTCTCGCTCGCCAGCCTCGGGCTCGCCCTCTCCGGCCGGCGGCCGGCGCGGCGGACCGCCGGCGTCCTCGGCACCGCGGGGGCCCTGGCGATCCGCTTCGCG
>JAJXVM010000008.1 GCA_021782135.1 Myxococcales bacterium
TCGGCCTCCTCGGCCCGGCGTTGGGGGCCTGGCTCCTCGCCGGAGCGGCCGGGGCGGACGAGCCTCCACCGGCGGCCGACGCCGACGCCGGCCCGGCCCAGCCCGCGCCGCCCGCGCCGCCCGCGCCCGGCGCGCGAGATCTCGAGGGCTGGCGCCAGGACCTCGGCGTGGGCTGGCAGGGCACCACGCTCTGGAGCAACGAGGGGAACCACTACACGTTCCACTCCTTCGGGCTCGGCTACCTCGCCTCCTCCGGGCGCACCGGTTTGTTCGTGCACGGGACGGCGCTTTTGCCGCTGCAGGCCCGCGAGAACGGCTCGGTCTACTCGGTGAGCGAGTACTACCGCGTGCGGTTCGGCGGAGACCTGCTCCTCGGCTGGCACGGCCGCTGGCGGCTCTCGCCGGACCTGGAGCTGGAGGCGGGACCCGGCGCGCACGTGGCGCTCATCTGGCTGCGCGGCCGGGTCGGCTACCGCGACTTCTCGGCGCTGCCGGTGGGCGTCGGCGCCATGGGCGTGCTGCGCTGGCGTCCCGGGGCGACCGTCTTCTCGCTGCCGGTGAGCCTGGGCGGGTTCGCCAGCACCGCCTGGGACCTGTACGATCCCCTCCGCGCCAACGACCTCAAGTACGGCTTCGCCTTCCGGACCGGCCTCCTCGCCGGCATCGCCTCGGAGTGACCGCCGTGGCGCGCCCGAGCCTCGTCGCCGCTCTCCTGCTCCCGGCCGCCGCCGCCTGCGGACCCTACTCGGAGGTGGGCCAGAAGCTCGACGTCGCGACCCCCATCGCGGACGGAGAGACCTTCGTCGCGGCGAGCGGCAGCGAGGTCCGGCTGCTGCTGCTCGGCTCCGGCGGGCCGGGCGCGCCCTTCGTGTTCACCTCGTTCGACCTGCCGTACTCGGCGGGCCGCTCGGTCTGGTCCGCCGCGGGAACCTTCGCCGAGGACCCGGCCGCGGGCGCCCTCACGCTCACCGAGCTCCACCAGTACACGCTCCCCGACGAGCGGAGCGTGGGGCTCTTCAGCCGGCGCGGCGCCTGGCGCCAGGAGGTCCACCTCGACGTGCCGCTGCGCGAGGGGCGCGCGCCGGGCCGGCTCGCGGTCGCCGGCGACGCGCGCTTCGAGGGGAGCTACGTCGCGCTGACGCCGGCGCTCGCCGGCCTGGGCGCGGCGACCGCGCGCGACGCCGCCTGCGCCTTCCAGCTCGCGAACCTGGCGGTGCTCTCCTCGCAGGTGCGGATCATCGGCTTCGGCGGGCCCGGCATGACCCAGTACTCCGCCGCGACCGACTACCAGGGGATCGTGAGCGGCTCGCTGCGGGTACAGGTGGACGGGCTCTTCTCCTCGACCACCACCATCACCTACCGCGGCTTCTCCGACTTCGGCGGCGTGGCCATCGACGGCGCGCAGGTCATCTTCGCCGACTCGTCGGGCGACGGCCACATGGAGGGCGCGGTCGCCTTCGCCCTCCAGCCCGCGGCGCCGGCCGGCGCCGCGCCGCCGCCGCCGCTCCAGGGCGAGGTGCGGTACGGGGTGGCCGGAGGAGGAGGCGACTCGATCCGGATCTCGGGCGGCTCGGCGAGCGGGGGGCTGTACGACGTGTCGCTGCAGGGCGGCGGCGTGGCGACCGTCGATCCCGTCTCGCCCCCGGCGCCCTCGGTCGGCGCCTGCCTCGGCCTTCCGTGACGGCCGGGAGCCCCGGCGGCCCGCCCTGCCCGGGGAGGCCCCGGCTGCCCGGAGCGCGCCGGGCGCGCCCGGCTAGACAGGGTGGACAGCGGGAGGGGGATCATGCGAAGGCTCGGCATCCTGGCGGCGCTCCTCGCGGCGTGCGGCGGAAGCGGCACGGTCGGCGGCTCCTCGAACGGACCGAGCGGCACGGTCGGCGGCACGCCGTTCTCGCCGGCGGCGCTGGCGGCGCTGGCGGCCGGCCCGGCCACCTGCCAGGTGTCCGACCCCACCGGCCAGACCTCGCAGAAGATCGCGGTCAACGCGGCGGCGGTCGCCGTGACCTTCGCGACCTACTCCGGGATCTGCGCCGACTTCGCGAGCCCGTTCTGCGCCTTCCACCAGGACGCGCGGGAGGTGACCCTGCTGCTCGCGGCGCTCGACTTCGCCGGCGGGACCGCCCGGGTGGTCCCCGGGACCTACACGCTCACCACCGACGTCACCCGGCCCAGCTTCAACCTCGGCACCGGCACGGCCACGGTGGCCTACGCCACCTCGCTCGCCACCGGCCCGAGCTGCGCGCCGCTGGGAGACGGCGGCGCCGCCGCCGTGGCGCAGGGCACGCTGCGGCTGGACGCCCTCGACTCCGCCCACGCCGCCGGCCACGTGGAGCTCACGTTCAGCGACGGCGGCAAGCTGTCCGGCGACTTCTCCGCGCCGGTCTGCGCGGGCCTCGCGCCGGACATCTGCGCCATCACCGCGGCGAGCGGATCCTGCCCCGGCACGCCCGCCTGCAAGTAGCGCCTTCGCCCCGGTTCAGCGACCAAACGATCGAGATGGCCCCGCCCGGGCGCGAGGCGCGGCGGGCCGGGGCTGGGGAGGGCCTTCGCGCGGCCGCTCAGCCGTCCGCCGGTCCGGGCGAGCAGGCGACGCCCGTCCCGCCGTGCCCGCAGTAGCCGCCCGGGTTCTTCTCCAGGTACTGCTGGTGGTCGTCCTCGGCGTAGTAGAACGCCGGCGCGTCCCGGATCTCGGTGGTGATCTCGCCGTGGCCGGCGGCCCGCAGCCGCTCCTGGTAGGCCCGGCGCGACTCCTCCGCCGCGCGCCGCTGCGCCTCGCCGCGGGCGTGGATCGTCGAGCGGTACTGCGTGCCGACGTCGTTCCCCTGGCGCATCCCCTGGGTGGGATCGTGCGACTCCCAGAAGACGCGCAGCAGCTCGCGGTAGGAGATGCGCTTCGGGTCGAAGACCACCCGCACCACCTCGGCGTGCCCGGTGTGGCCGCTGCAGACCTCGCGGTAGGTCGGGTTCGGGGTCGTCCCGCCGGCGTACCCGGCGGCGGTGGTGTAGACGCCGGGGAGTCGCCAGAACCGCCGCTCCGCGCCCCAGAAGCAGCCGAGGCCGAAGACCGCCTCCTCGAGCCCGTCAGGGAAGGGGGGGGCGAGCGGGTGGCCGAGGACGGCGTGCCGCTCCGCCAGCGGCGTCGGGTCGGGGCGGCCGGGCAACGCCTCGGCGGCGTCGGGCAGGTCGAGCCTGGTGGCGCGCATGGGGGATCCTCCAGGCCGCTCGATCTACCGCGGCGGGCGCCGCCGCGCAGGAGCGCCTCCGCCCCGGCGACCGGACCGGGCTTCCGGCCGGCGCTCAGGCCCCCTCGCGGGCGCAGGCCACGAACGCGCGCGCGGCGTGCGAGAGCGACGCGCCGCTGCGGTAGAGCAGGTGGATCACGCGCTCGAAGCGCATCTCGCGCACGTTGAGGGCGACCACCCCGCCGCGGGCGATCTCCGCCTGGGCCACCCGCCGGGGCATGAGCGCCACCCCGAGCCCCTCCTCGACCAGCCGCTTGATCGCCTCCAGGGAGGGCAGCTCGACGGAGATGTTGAGGGGGGTGCGGTGGCGCTCGAAGGTCCGGACCACGCGCTCGCGGTAGGGGGAGCGGACGTTGTGGGCCAGGAACTCCTCCCCGCCCAGCTCGCGGATCCCGACCTCCTCCCGCTTCGCGAGCCGGTGGCCGGGGGCGACGAGGAGGGCCAGGTCGTCCCTCGCCATCGGCACGGCGGTGAGCCCGGGCTGGGCCGGCTTCCAGGTGGTGAGCCCGAGCTCCACGTCGCGCCCGTGGAGCTGGGAGGGGATGAGGCTCGCGAGCCCGCGCCGGATCTCGACCTTGATCTCCGGGTGGCGCTCCCGATAGCGGCGCACCGCCGGCAGGAGGTGCATCACCGTGTACTCGTTGGCGGCGATGAGCACCCGGCCGCGGCGCAGGTCGGCCAGCTCCTGGAGGGCGCCGCGGGCGTCGCGCCGCAGGTTGAGCATCTGCTGGGCGTGCTCGTAGAGGACGCGGCCGGCCTCGGTGAGGGTGCCGTCCTTCACGGACCGGTCGAAGAGCTGGACGCCGAGGTCCTCCTCCAGCCGCCGCACCGCCTGGCTCACCGCGGGCTGGGTCCGGCCCAGCCGCTCGGCGGCCCGCGAGAAGCCCTTGGCCCGCGCCACCGCCACCAGCACCTCGAGCTCGTTCAGGTCCACGGTCCCGCTCCGGGTGGGAGGAGCTGGGCACGGTATCAGCGAAACTTATCAAGACATACGAAAAATCACTTCGACTTATCGCGGGCCGTGTGGCTACCGTCCGCGCCGTTTCGAGGGCTGGGGAAGGAGAGCGGGGATGGCGCGGATGGAAGCTCGGCCGAAGCCGGTGCTGCGGGAGGACTGGTGCAAGGGCTGCGGCCGCTGCGTCGAGGTGTGCGCGCGGAGCTGCATCGCGCCGGGCGAGCAGGTGAACCCCGGCAGCGGGCTCGTCCCGATCTCCTTGCGGCTGGACGACTGCAACGGCTGCGGGCTCTGCGTGGACGCCTGCCCGGAGCCGTACGCGCTCGTCGCCGCCGGCCTCGCCGGGCGGCTCGCCGCGGCGCGCCCTCCGGCGCCGTGGGCCCCGCCCCCCGAGGTCCCGGCGGAGCGCGTCCCCGTCCCGGAGCGCCGGCCGCTGGTGCTGAAGGGGACCCACGCCTCGGCGGTGGGCGCCCTCCTCGCCGGCTGCCGCCACTTCTTCGGCTACCCCATCACGCCCTCCACCGAGGGGGCGGAGCTGATGGCGAAGCTCCTGCCCGCCCTCGGCGGGACCTTCCTGCAGGCGGCCAGCGAGGTGGCCACGGTCAACCACATGTACGGCTGCGGCGGCGCCGGCCGGCCCTCGATGACCTTCACCTCCTCCCCGGGCTTCAGCCTGATGCTGGAGGGGATCTCGTACATGATCGGCGCCGAGGTCCCGGGCGTGTTCGTGGACGTGATGCGCGCCGGCCCCGGGCTCGGGAACATCGGCCCGGAGCAGTCGGACCTGAAGCTCGCCTGCCGCGGGCTCGGGCACGGCAACACCCACGCGCCGGTGCTCGCCCCGGCCACGCCGCAGGAGATGCTCGACTTCACGGCGCTCGCCTTCGAGCTCGCGTTCCGGTACCGCACGCCGGTGGTGGTCCTCGCCGACGGCCACCTCGGGCAGATGACCGGCAAGGTGTCGCTGCCGCGGGAGCTGGCGCGGCCGGGCCTGCCCTCCTGGGCCGTCCCCGGCGACGCCGCCCACCGCGGCAACCTCGTCTGCTCGCTCCTCCTCGAGGAGGCGCAGCAGGAGCGCCACAACCTCGCGCTGCTGGAGAAGTACGCGCGCGTCACCGCCGCGGAGCAGCGGGCCGAGCTCTTCCGCTGCGACGACGCCGAGCTCGTGCTGGTGGCCTGCAACAGCCCGGCCCGCACCGCCAAGGGGGCGGTGCAGGCGCTCCGCGCCGAGGGGATCCGGGCCGGCCTCTTCCGGCCGCAGACGGTCTGGCCCTTCCCCATCCGGCACCTCGCCCCGCTCCTCGGGCGGGCGCGCGCCATCCTGGTGGTCGAGGCGAGCGACGGCCAGCTCGAGGACGAGCTGCGGCTGGCGCTCAGCCACGCCGGCCGCGCGCCGGGCGAGATCCGCCACGTGCGGCGGCTCGGCGGCGTGCTCCCGGCGGAGGGCGAGATCCTGGCGGCGGCGCGGTCCCTTTCGGCGGAGGTGCGGCAGTGAGCGCGCTGTACGAGCGGTTCGAGCGGCACGACCACGGCCGCGGGCTCAAGGCCCAGGCCACCCATTACTGCCCCGGCTGCGGCCACGGCCTGGCGCAGCAGTACCTGGCGCAGGCCATCGAGAAGCTCGGCGTCCAGGACCGGACGGTGGCGGTGTCGCCGGTCGGTTGCGCCGTGCTCCTCTACTACTACCTCGACGTGGGCAACACCCAGGCCGCCCACGGCCGGGCCCCGGCGGTGGCGCTCGGCCACAAGCTCGCCCACCCCGAGAGCGTGGTGGTGAGCTACCAGGGCGACGGCGATCTGGCCTCCATCGGGCTCACCGAGATCCTGCACGCCGCGCAGCTCGGGATCCCGCTCACGGTGATCTTCGCCAACAACGCCGTGTACGGCATGACCGGCGGCCAGCTCGCGCCGACCACGCTCCTGGGGCAGCAGACCACCACCAGCCCCCGGGGGCGCGGGCGGGAGATGGGCCAGCCGCTGCGCATGGCCGAGCTGATCGCGCAGCTGGAGGCGCCGGTCTACGTGGAGCGGGTGGCGCTCTACGACGCCAAGCAGCGGGTCCGGGCCGCGAAGGCGATCGAGAAGGCCCTCCGGCTGCAGGTGGAGGGCGCCGGCTTCTCGTTCGTCGAGGTGCTCACCGAGTGCCCCACCCACCTCGGCCTCTCGCCGGTGGAGGCGGAGCGCTGGGTGAAGGAGCGGATGACCCCGGTCTTCCCCCTGGGCGTGAAGAAGGACGTCGCCGCCACGCCGTGGGGCCCCTGGCCCGAGCCGTCGTTCGATCCCGAGGCCGTGCTCGCGGCCGTCGGCGCCGAGCCCCTGGCCGATGGCGCCGCCCCGGCGCGCGTCCACGCCCTCCCGCCGGCCGGCGAGCTCGGGTTCAAGCTGGCCGGGGCCGGGGGCGACGGCGCCCAGACCGCGGCCCTGTTGCTGGTCCGGGCGGCCATCGACGCCGGCCTCGACGCCACCCACATCCCGAGCTACGGGCCGGAGTCGCGCGGCGGGACCTCGTACGCCGACGTCCGGATCGCGGATGGGCAGGTGCTCTCGCCGGACGCCTCCGCGCCCGACGCGCTGGTGGCCTTCAACGCCCCGAGCCTCGCCCGCTTCGGCCCGGCGGTCCGCCCGGGCGGGCTGGCGCTCTACGACGGCTCGGTGATCGCCGCGGCCCCCGCGCTCGACCCCTCGGTGCGCCTCACCGGGCTGCCCATCACCGGCATCGCCCGCGAGCTCGGGCAGCCGCTGGTCAAGAACGTGGTGGCGCTCGGCGCGCTGCAGGCGCTGACGGGGATCTTCCCCGAGGAGCGGTTCCTCTCGACGATCCGCGAGGCGCTGCGGAAGCGGCCGGCGCTCGTCGAAGTGAACGCGGAGGCCTTCCGGCGCGGGGCGCGGGCGGCGCGGGAGGCCTGAGGTCCCCTACGCCCAGCGCCGGAAGAAGAGCGCCTGCCGGTGGCAGGGCCTGGTCTTCTCCGTCAGCTCCGCGAGCTGCGCCTGCGAGAGCGGCGTGAACTCCCGGGCCAGCCGGACGTTCTCCTCGAGCTGCCGGACGTCGTCGCACCCGACGACCACCGTCGAGACCGGGAGCGAGAGCGTGTAGTAGAGCGCCTCCCGCATGTCGAGGGTGCCCGGGCGCGGCGCCTCGCCCTCGAACTTCGTGGCGGGCGCGGCGCGCGCCGGATCCCAGGAGCGCAGGATCCGCCCCCGGGCCGGGATCTTCATCCCGATGATCCCCATCCGCTTCTCCACCGCGCGCGGCAGGAGCTTCGCCTGGAAGCTCAGGTGGTGGGGATCGGCGGCGTTCACCGCCATCAGGATCTGGTCGAAGGGGAACCGCTCGATGCACTCGAGCAGCAGGTCGGGATCGGCGTGCCCGGTCACCCCCAGGAACCGCACCAGCTTCTGCTCGCGCGCCTCCTGCAGCGCCTCGAGCGCGCCGCCCTTCGCGAAGATCCGGTCCACGTCGTCCCGGGTGGTGACGTGGTGCAGCTGCCAGGCGTCGAGCTGGTCGGTGTGGAGCAGCTTCAGCGACTGCTCGAGGAGCCGCAGCGAGCCGTCCCGGGTGCGGTCGTGCGTCTTGCTCGCGAGGTACACCTCCTTGCGGCGCCGCTTCATCACCTCGCCGATGTAGCGCTGGCTCCAGCGGGCGTCGCCGCCGTACTGCGCGGCGGTGTCGATGTAGTTCACGCCCAGGTCGAGCGCGCGCTCCACGATCGCGACCGCCGCCGCCTCGTTCTCCGGCTGCTCGATGGCGGCCTGGCCGCCGAGGGAGAAGAGGCCCACGCGGTGCCCGGTCCGCCCGAGGTTGCGGCTGGGCATGGTGGCGGGGCGCTCCGGCGCGCCCGGAGGGCGGGGGTCCGGCGGCGCCGCCTGGACGGCGGAGGGCGCCAGGGTGCCGGCCACCACGGAGGCGGTGGCCACCCCGGTGGTTCTGAGGAAGTCGCGTCGCGAGCTGCTCATGAGGGCCTCCGGGCGAAGCGGACCGGGCGAGTATAGCGCCGGGGCGCGGCCGGGCGGCGCGCCGCCTCCAGCTCGAAGAGGGGCAGCCCGCTCCGGGGAGACACCCAGAGCCCGGCGCCGAGCTGCCGCAGCCCGGCGGCGGCGAGGCGGGCGCGGTACCAGGCCCCGGTGCGCAGGTGCACGTCCACGTCGGAGCTCTCCCGGTCCACCACCTCGGCGAGGTCGCGGCGCGTCAGCACCTCGAGGAAGAGCAGGCCGCGGCACATGGCGGCGAGGTTCCCGACCGCGCGGGCGCAGGCCTCGTCGTCGAGGTACTGCAGCACGCCCTGGCAGACCACCAGGTCGAAGCGCTCCCGCGCCCGCCAGCGCGCGACGTCGCGCCGCTCGTGGCCGTAGCGGAGGCAGGCGTGGCGGCTCACGTCCACCGAGCGGTAGCGCGCCCGCGGCCGGTGCCGCCGGAACCAGTCCCTCCAGAGCCCGGGCCCGGCGCCCACGTCCAGGATCCGCTCGAGCGGCTGGCCGTGGTACGCCGCCAGCGCGCAGATGGCCCGGGCGAGGTGCCCCACCTCTCGCGCGGAGCTGACCCGTCCCGGTCCGCGGTAGTAGCGAGCGTAGTAGCCGGCGTCGAACCGGTCGTCGGTGACCATGCCCGATGGTACTCCGCGACGCTCGCCCGCGACGGGAGACCGCGGGAGCGCGCGGAGCCGCGCCGCCGGAGGACGAGCCGGGCCGCCGCCACGCCGGGGCGGCCCGGTCTCGTCCGTGCGCCCCGGCGCCCGACCGCGCGGACGCCGCCGCGGTCCGGGCTCGATGGCCGCCCGCCGCGGCGTTACTCTCCGGGGATGACCGTCCGCCTCTACCTCGACGACCCCGGCCTGCTCCGCTTCGACGCGCAGGTCGTCTCCGCGCGGCACCACCAGGGGCGCCCGGCGGCGATCCTCGACCGGACCGCCTTCTACCCCGAGGGCGGCGGGCAGCCCGCCGACCGCGGGCGGCTCGGCGGCGTCGAGGTGCTCGACGTGCAGGAGGTGGAGGGAGAGGTGCTCCACCTCCTCGCCGCCGACCTGGCGCCGGGGAGGGTGGAGGGGGCGGTGGACGCGGCCCGCCGGCGCGACCACCTGCAGCAGCACCACGGCCAGCACCTGCTCTCGGCGGCGTTCGAGGCCACCGCGGGCGCCCGGACCACCTCCTTCCACCTCGGGGCGGAGACCTGCACCATCGACCTCGACGCGCCCGCCGCCCGGCTCGGCCCGGAGGCGCTCCGCGCGGCCGAGGTGCGCGCCAACGACCTCGTCTTCCGAGACCTCCCGGTCACCGCGCGCGAGTACGCGCCCGCGGAGCTGGCGGCCCTGCCGCTCCGCAAGGAGGCGGTGAAGGGGAGCCGGGTGGTGGTGGTGGGCGAGCCGGGCGCGATCGTGGACGCCTCGCCGTGCGGCGGGACCCACCCGCGCCGCACCGGCGCGGTCGGGGCGATCGCCGTGCTCGGGGCGGGGAAGTGGGGGAGCGGCACGCGGGTGGAGTTCGCGTGCGGGGAGCGCGTGCTGCGGGGGCTCGCCGAGGCCAACCGGCGGCTGGCGGAGGCGGCGGCGCCGCTGCGCTGCTCGACCGCCGAGCTGCCGGGGGTGGTGGCGAAGCTCGCGGAGGAGGCGGCGGCGCGGCGCAAGGAGCTCGAGCGGCTCCTGCTGACCCTCGCGGACGCGCAGGCGGAGCGGCTCGCGGCGGCGAACCCGGCGGGCCCGGTCCGGGCCGTGCTCAGCCCGCCCGCGGCGGGGGCGGGCGCCTGGGCGAAGGCCGTCGCCCTGGCCCTGGCGTCCCGGGGCCGGCTCGCGCTCCTCGGCGCGGTCGAGGACGGCCGGGCGCACCTCGCCTTCGCGCGCCCGAGGGGGCCGGGTCCGCACCTGGGCGAGCTGGTCCGGGGCGCGGCGGCGACGCTGGGCGGGAAGGGCGGAGGAGCCCCCGACGCGGCCCAGGGGAGCGGGCCCGAGCCGGCGAGGCTGGAGGCGGCGCTCGAGGAGGCCGCGCGGGCGCTCTCCCGGTAGCGCTCCGAAAAAGGAAAAGGCCGGAGCCCCCGCGGGAGCTCCGGCCTCGTCGCGTCGGCGGGAGCCGCTTCAGGGCTCCACGGTGGTGACGTACTTCGGCGCGTTCTTCTCGATGCCGATGATCACCGCCGACTTCACCGGGTTGTGGTCGGCGTCGAGCCGGATGGTGCCGGTGACGCCCTGCATGCCGGAGGTCTTCTCGATGGCGTCGCGGATGGCCGTCGGCGTGAGGTCGGTGGCCCGGTTCATGGCGTCCACCGCGAGCTTGGCCGCGTCGTAGCCGAGCGCCGCGAAGGCGTCGGGCTTGGAGTGGTAGGCGGCCTCGTACTTCTTCGCGAAGCCCTGCACCACCGGCGACGGGTTGTCCGCCGAGTAGTGGTTGGTGAAGAAGCCGCCGTCGAGCGCGCCCTGGGCGATCTCGTAGAGCTTCGAGGAGTCCCAGCCGTCGCCGCCGCCGAGCTGCGCCTTGAGGCCGAGCTCGCGGGCCTGGCGGCCGAGGAGCGCCACGTCGGTGTAGTAGCCGGGGATGTAGACGAAGTCCGGCTTGGCGAACTTCACCTTGGTGAGCTGCGCCTTGAAGTCCTGATCGCCGCCCTTGTAGCTCACGTCCACCACGATTTCCCCGCCCAGCTCCTTGAAGGTCTTGGCGAAGTAGTCGGCGAGCCCCACCGAGTAGTCGTTGCCGACGTCGCGCACGATGGCGGCGCGGCCGACCTTGAGGTTCTGGCGCGCGAACTTGGCCATCACCGTCCCCTGGAACGGGTCGATGAAGCAGACGCGGAACATGTAGGGGCGGGTCTTGTCGCCGTCCTTGGTGATCTTCGGGTTGGTCGAGGCCGGCGAGATGGCCGGGATCTTGTTGGTGTCGGCGATGGGCGCGAGGGCGAGCGTGCGGCTCGAGCCCAGCTCGCCGATGATGAGGGTCGCCTTGGCCTCGGTGATGGCGCGGGTGGCGGCGGTGGCCGTCTCCTCGGGCTTCCCGGCCGTGTCGTAGACCTGCAGGGTGATCTTGTGGCCCTTCACGCCCCCGGCGGCGTTCGCCTCGTCGATGGCCAGCTTCACGCCGTTGTTCGATCCCTCGCCGAAGGTGGCCGTGTCGCCCGTGAGGGACGTCACGTGCGCGATCACCACCGAGCCGGCCTCCGCCTGGGGGTTGGCCGCCGGCTGCGCCGCCGGCGCCGCCGACGGACCCTCGCTCTTCTTCTGACAGCCCACGCCCGCGACCAGCGCCGCGAGCGCAATCACTCCAAACCGCCGCATTTTCGTGCTCTCCTCGGCCGCGTTACGCCTGCGCCCAGCGGGGCGCCCGGAGCGGCTCGGGGTCCTGCTTACCATGGGTACGGCCCCGGGGGGACGAGCCGTGGCGCCGCGAGCGGCCGGCGTCCCCTCGGCGGGGCAGGACGGGCGCCGTGCTCCTTGCGCCCGGCGCGCCGACGCGGTAAACGCGCAACCCGATTTGCCAATTGAAACCGCAATATTGCGGTGAAAAGGAAAGCCTCATGCCCCGCGCCAACGCCAACGAGCTGGAAGCCATCGTCCGGAAGGCGGCCGCCGAGGTCGCCGCCAGCGCCTCCGCCGCCATCGCCAAGGCGGTCGCCGCCATCGCCGCCGAGGAGCTGGAGAAGAACCTCGCCGCCGGCCTCCACCTGCCGCTCGCCGGCGGGAGCGTCGCCGGCCGCTCGCGGCCGCGCGTGGAGATGACGAGGTGGGTGGCCGACAAGCGAGCCCGCCGGGTGCCGAACTTCGTCATCGAGGCCACCGGCGGCCTGAAGACCAAGAAGGCCATCGTGGCCCGCTTCGGCGAGAACGCCACCTTCGAGAAGGGCAAGGCGCTGCCGAAGCCGCTCAAGGCGACGGCCTAGCCGCCGGCGGGCTCGGCCCGCCGCAGCGTGAAGCCGAAGGTGCAGCCGGCGCCGGGCAGGCTCTGGACCTCGAGCCGCGACCCGTGCGCGTCGAGGATGCCCTTGGCGATGAACAGCCCGAGCCCCGCCCCGCGCTCCGACGGCGGTCCGCCCGGCTCCCGCCGCGCCGACCAGTAGGCGTCGAAGATGTGCGGCAGGGCCTCGGGCGCGATCCCCGGTCCGGCGTCGGCCACCGACACGCGCACGCCCTCGGGCGTCTCGGCGAGCCGCAGCACCACCGGGCTCCCGGCCGGCGCGAACTTCAGGGCGTTCCCGAGCAGGTTCCCGAGCACCTGCACGATCCGCTCGCGATCCGCGAGCACCGCGCCACCCGAGCCCTCGCGGACCAGGACCACCCCGCGCCCCTGCGCCGCCGGGAGCTGCAGCTCCAGCGCCTCCATCGCGATCTCCGCCGCCTCGGACCGCGCGAGGTGGACCGCCAGCCGCCCGGCCTGGATGCTCGCCATGTCGAGCAGGTCGCGGAGCTGCGCCGTCGCCCGGTCGGCGGCGCGCTCGATCTTCTCCGCCCTGCGCCGCGCGTCCGGGTCGGCCGAACGATCGGCGAGCAGCTTCGCCGAGAGCAGGATCGACTGGAGCGGGGTCTTGAGGTCGTGCGACACGACCGCCAGCACGTCCTCGCGCAGCCGGATCGCCCGCTGCGCCTCCTCGTAGAGGGCGGCGTTCTCGAGGGCCAGCGCCGCGCGGGCGGCGAGCGCCTCGGCCACGGCCCGCTCCTCCTCGCCGAGCAGCCGGCCGGAGAGCCGGGTGGTGGCGAACGAGAGCACGCCCACCGCGCGCTTCGTCCCCCGGAGCGGCACGGCGAGCAGCGATCGGATGCCCGCGTCCAGGATCCAGCGGGCGTACTGCTCGTCGGGCGCGAGCTCCAGCAGCCGGCGCGCGCTCACCTCCCGGATGAGCAGCGAAGCGCCGGTGGTGAGCACGCTGGCGACCCCGTAGGGCGCCTCGGCCCGGAGCGGGTGAACGGCCCGGTACTCGCGGACGCGGTCGATCCGGAGCTGCTCGGGATCGCCGCTGGAGAGCGCGGCGATGGCGACCGTGCCGTCGGGGTCGACGAGGTCGAGCAGGCACCAGTCGGCGATGCGCGGGACGGCGAGGTCGGTGAGCTGCTGGGCGGTGCGGCGGAACTCGAGCGAGCCCGAGAGCACCGTCCCGGCGTCGGAGAGGAAGCGGAGCTGCTCCTCGCCCCGCCGCGCCGCCTCCTCGCTGGCCCGGATCGCCGCCAGCGCGTCGGCCCGGTCGAGGGCGACGGCCACCAGGGATCCCACCGCGCGCAGGAACTGCACGTCGAAGGCGCGGAAGCGGCGCGGCGCGCGCGAGAAGACGCTCAGCACGCCCCGCTGGGTCCCGTGCTCGAGCGGCACGCTGGCGCCGCTTCGGCCGCCGTGCTCCTCCACCACCCGCGCGAACCGGAAGCCCCTCCACGTGGTCACGTCCTCGACCACGGCGGGCGCGTGCTGGTGCAGGGCGAGCCCGGCGAGCGAGCCCGGGTAGACGGGCAGCTCCGCGCGCCCGACGGTCCCCTCCCTCCACCCCCAGCCGGCGCGCATGCGCAGCCGGTCGCCGGCGAGCTCTCCCACCATGGAGAGGTCGCTCCCGAGCACGGCCGCGACGCGCTCCACCACCGCGGAGAGGAGCCCTTCCACGTCCTCCGACGCGAGGGCGCGGGCGCCGAGCTCCGCGAGCGCCTCCTGCTGGGTCGCCCGGTCGAGCAGCTCCGCCGCGTCGCGCTCGCTCCTCTCCCGCAGCGCGTGCAGCCGGATGCCGGCCGCGGCGCGCTCGGCCATGGCCCGCAAGAGCTGCCGGTCGGTGGCGCTGAACTCGGCCCGCCGCAGCGAGCCCGCCTGCGCCACGCCGACCAGCTCGCCGGCCGAGAGCAGCGGCACGCCGTAGAGCGCCCGGAGCCCGCGCTCGCAGGCGTGGATCCCGGCTGGCTGCCCCGGGGCGGGGGCCCCGAGCTCGAGCGGCCTCCGCTCGGCGGCGACCCTCCCCGCGAACCCCTCGCCGACCCGCAGCCACAGCCCGGCGGCGCAGCCGGCGTCCAGCCCCCGGACCGCGGCCACCCGCAGGAGGTCGCCCTCGAGCAGCAGGAACGCGGCGGCGTCCACCGCCGGACAGGCCTCGAACACCCGCGCCAGGAGCGAGTCGAGCAGCTCCTGGAGGGTCCGGCTCTCGAGCGCGCTCGTGGAGATCCGCTCGAGCGCCAGCAGCGCCCGGCCGCGCTCCGCGGCCCGCAGCTCGACCGTCTCGCCCACGGCGCGGTCGATGCGCGAGCAGAGGGCCCGCACCGCCTCGACCGGCCGGAGCGGCTGTCCGCGAGACCAGGCGCGCAGGATCACCTCCCGCAGGCGCCCGTACTCGGCGACCGCCTGCGAGGGCTCGAAGCCCTCGGCGAAGCGCTCGCGGGCCCGGAGCAAAATCTCCGGGGTCGGGAAGGGCCCCCGCCCCTCGAGCGACGCGGCGAGCGCCTCCAGGATCTCCGGGAAGCCGTCGAGCAGGGTGGCCGGCGAAAGCCCCTGCTCCCGCCCGAGCGGCGCGAGCGCCGCCTGCCATGCCTCGAGCAGCTCGCCGTGCGCGTCGCGAAGAAACTGTGCGAGCTGCGCGCTGGGCGCGGGCTCGCGGAGTGGGTCAGGCATGGTCCCCCACCGCTTGACCGATTCGGCTTCCCACCCAGGGTAAGCCCGCGCGGCACCCTTTGAAAACCTCGACTCTCGGGGGAGGGGCCCTGGGCGCCGGGCCGCGCCGCGTGCGATCCCCGTCTGGGTCACGGGCGGGGGATCCGCCCGCCCGGCGTGGGCGAGCGCCCGGGGGCGTGCCATGATGGCGGTCCCGATGGCCGAGGGCGCCGTGCAGACCGGGGACTCGAGCACCGCGCGGATGCGACCGCCGGCCGGATCCCGGCGCCGGCGCGCGGCGGCGCTGACCGTCGGGACGCTCGTCTGCTTCGCGGCCAACTCGCTCCTGTGCCGGGCGGCGCTCCGGCCCAGGCTGGTGGACGCCGTCACGTTCACCACGGTCCGGATCGCCTCCGGGGCGGTCGCGCTCACCCTCATCGCCGTGGCCCGGCGGCGCGCCTGGCCGCGCGGGGGAAGCCTCGCCGGCGGCCTCACGCTCTTCGCGTACGCCATCAGCTTCTCGCTCGCCTACGTCCGCATCGGCGCCGGGGTGGGGGCGCTGCTCCTCTTCGGCGCGGTGCAGGTCACCATGCTCGGCTGGAGCCTCGCGCAGGGCGCCCGGCCGCGCCCGGTCGAGTGGCTCGGCATCGCCGTCGCCCTCGCCGGGCTGGCCTGGCTCGGGCTCCCCGGCGCGACCGCGCCCGACCCGGCCGGCGCCGCCCTGATGGTGATCTCGGGGGCGTGCTGGGGGGCCTATTCGCTCCTCGGTCGCTCCGGTCGGGATCCGGTGGCGAGCAACGCCGACAACTTCCTCCGGGCGCTGCCGCTGGTCCTGGCGCTCAGCGTCGCGCTGGCCGGCCGCGCCGCCGCGAGCGGGCCGGGGATCCTGCTCGCGGCGGCCTCGGGCGCGCTCGCCTCCGGGGGCGGGTACAGCCTCTGGTACGCCGTCGTCCCGGACCTCGGCGCCACCCGCGCGGCGGCGGTCCAGCTCGGGGTGCCCGTGCTCGCCGGACTCGGGGCGACCGCGTTCCTGGGGGAGCGGCTCACGCCGCGGGTGGCGGCCTCGGGGGCCGCGATCCTGGCCGGGATCGCGCTCACACTGCGGCGGCGGTGAGCGCGCCGGCCGCGACCGCGCGCTCCCTCAGCGGCCGCCGCCGGTCTCCACCTCGCGCCACCGCTGGTACGCCTGCAGGTCGTAGATCCGGGTGAAGCCCTTCTCGCGCAGGATCTTGGTCGCCGCCGCGCTGCGGCGGCCGGTGCGGCAGTAAATCAGGATCTGCGTGGAGAGAGGGCCGATCTCGCGGTACCGGGACGCCATCTGCTCGAGCGGGATGTTCACCGCGCCGGGGAGGTGGCCCGCCTGGAACTCTCGCGGCGTGCGCACGTCGAGCACCTGCACGCCCTGGGCCACGAGGGCGCGCGCGGTCTCCCCGTCCACCACGCCGGGCGGCAGCTCGGGGGGAGGCCAGGTGGGCGCCCCGTCCCGCTCGTCGCCCGCGGCGGAGTTGTAGATCGCGCCCGCGGGCAGGTGGTCCGAAAGGCGGAAGTCCGGCCGGGGCTGCGCGTTCACGTACGCGGCCACGTCCACCGCCTCCGAGTCGGTGAGCGTCGGGTCCCCGAGGGGCATGGTGACGCGGACGAAGGCCGCGAGCTTCTCGACGTCCGCGAACCCAGCGCCCGCGTTGTACGACCGCGGACCCCAGACCGGCGGGTTGCCCTCGCCGTCCTTGCCGTGGCACTTCGCGCACTTCGACTCGAACAGGACGCGGCCGTGCGGGAGGTTCACCTCGTCGGGAAAGACCGGCAGGGACTTCAGCGCGCGGGGACCGTGGGGGGAGCGGGGGTTCATACCGACGGGGAGGCCGGTCGAGATCCAGGTGAGATAGGCCGCGAGCGCGACCGAGGGCGGGCTCCCGTTCGGCGGCCGGAGCCCGTTCATGCTGCGCATGAAGCAGTTGAGGATGCGGTCCTCGAGCGTGATCACCGCCCGCTCTCGCGGGGACCAGGCGGGGTAGGCGGTGGCGGCGCCGACCAGGGTGGCGCCGCCGGCTTCTCCGCCGGAGCCGGGGTGGCAGGAGGCGCAGGTGAGCGCGTTCTTGACGTAGGGTCTGGTCAGCGGGTGCGCGTCCGTCTGGTCGAACAGGGCCTTCCCGAGCCGGATCGACTTGCCGAGCTCGCCGGGCGGGATCGCCTCCGGCGCGGGGGCGGGCGCGGGGGCGGCGGCGGCGGCGGCGAGCAGCGACGCGAGCGCGAGTGCGGGGAACATGAACCTTCCGTGTAGCGGGCGGGCCCGTCCCGCGCCGCCTCCTCTGGGTCCCGTTGGGCCGTCCGCCGGCGGAGCCGGAGGAGCACCGAGCCTCGGCGGCCCCGATCCGGGTGCTCGCGCGATCAGGGCCCCTGGATGCGCCCGGGCGCCAGCCCGGACCCGGGCTGGTGACACGCGTTGCACGCGCCGCTCGCGACCGGCGACTGCATGCACGACTTCGCGCCGCCGCGGGAGACGCAGACCGCGAGCGGGAAGCGGACCGTCTCGGCGGAGTAGAAGTTGCCGGCCTGGTTGGTGCGCAGGGAGAAGGCGAACCCGGCGGAGTCGGTCACCTCGACGCCGTCCCCCTCGACCCCGGCGTTCGGGTCGGCGTCGAGCGCCGCGTAGACCGTGCCCGCCAAGCTCCAGTCCTTCGCGTGCTGGCCGGAAGGCGCCTCCGGCGAGTGGCAGGCGAGGCAGTCCTGTCCCGGCCGCATGAGCGGGCCCTCGTCCGGGACGCACGCGGCGATCCCCAGCGCGATGGCGAGGCTCACGCGCCGGCGCGCGCTCCAGGCGATCACCGGCGCTCCTCCCGCAGCACGAGGTCCAGGTCGATCCGGCAGCCGTCCTCGATCTTCACGAACAGCAGCGAGGGGCGCTCGATCCGGAACGAGTCGAGGCTGATCACGAACTCGCCGCGCGCGCGCAGCGCTCCGTCCGGACGCCGCTCGACCGTGACCGGCACCGAGACCGGCCACTCCACGCCGTGGAGATCGAGCTGGCCGTCCAGGGTCAGCGGCCCCGCCGGCAGATCGCCGCCCGGGCCGAGGCGCCCCACGCCCTTGAAGACCACGTAGGGATACTTCCCGACCTCCAGGACCTCGTACATGTGCTGGTCGCGGTTGGCGACGCCGGTCCGCAGCGTCGCGAGCGGCACGCGCACCATGACCGCCACGGTGCCGTCCTCGCGCGCGAGCGCCCGGCCCTCGAGCTGGCCGGCCTGCCCGTGCACGGTGTGGAACTTGTGGACCACCCGGAAGCGGAGGGCGCTGGCGGAGGGGTCGACCGAGTAGGAGGAGCCCGGGGCCAGGGAGAGGGCGAGGAGCAGCGAGGCGAGCAGGGAGGGCATGCGCACCCGCTAGAACGTCAGGGCTCCCACGCCGACCCCGACCGCGGCCAGGGTCGCGTAGCCCACCGCGAGGTGGATGGTCGCGAGCTGCGACTGGTTCAGGTACCCCTCGCGCTCGCGGGTGACCACCCCCAGGATGCCCTGGGCCAGCATGCCGACCGCCGCGGTGAACATGGCGATCTTGTGCAGGGTGACGCGGTCGAACCCCTCGTCGCGCCGGACCGGAGACGGGGCGAGGAGCGCGAGCGAGCCGTCGATCGCGAACAGGCCCAGGGTCGAGTAGGCGAGCACCTTGTGCGAGAGCTCGTAGCGGCCCGTGGACGGCCCCCCCGCGAAGCGGTCCGAGTAGTTGAGCTGGCCGACCACCGTCGTCGCGAGCTGGAGGGCCAGCAGCGCCAGCCCGGCGCCCTGGTGCCACGACAGCATCGTCCGCCGGAGGCGCAGCGCCCCCTCGTCCACCTTGGGCGCCGGGGCCGGCGCGCCGAGCAGGTCGAAGTCCAGCCGCGGCGGCGCCGGCTTCTCCCGGCCCGGAGCCGGCGTCTCCGCCGGCCGGCCTTCCTCGCCTCCCGCGACCGAGAGCGCGGGCTCCCCCAGCCGGAGCTCCTCCTCGAGCAGGCGCGGCGCCGCGCGGGCCGGGCCCGCCGTCGCGGTGACGAGGAGGGTCACGGCCAGCTGCCAGCGGGCGGCGCGCATGTCCCCGAGTCTAGTACCCGGGCATCGGCGCGACCGGGGTGGTCCCGCCGTCTTGAGGGGCCGCCCCACCGTCCTGCCCCGAGCTGGGGCTGGCGACGACCTCGATCTCGCCAGTCGGGGTGGCCATGGTCGAGGTGTGCACCCGGCAGTAGTAGGGGATCACGGTGCCCACGGGCGCGGCCGCCGGGATGACGAAGCTGGCGCTCGCGCCGGCCCCCGCCAGGCTCACGTCGAAGCTCACGCCGGCGACGGCGCCGGGCGTGAAGGCGCCCGGGGTGGTCTCGCTCGTCACCGTGTGGGGCACGGAGTCGCGATCCTCCACGGTCACCGTCTCGCCGGGCGCGACCTGGAGCTTCACCGGGCTGAACGCCATCCCGGAGATGGTGATGACGCGCCCCGCGGCCGTGGGAGTCGGCGTGGGGCTGGGGTTGGACGTCGCGGTCGTCCCGTAGCCCGAGCTCCCACCGCATCCCCAGAGAGCGAACAGCGCGCCTGCGAACAGCAGCATCCTTCCCATGACCGCCTCCCCATCCCAGCCCGACCTCGGGCTCGCCACCGCTGAGACGCGGGAGGCGGGCCCAGGTTTCGCGGCTCCCCCACCGGGTTCCTCTCCCCGCTCGCCGCCGCCGGGCCGGGGTCGCTCGACGAGACGGGGTTGACGAACTGAACCTCGATGATTCAGCTGTGATATGCATCGGGACCATGGGCCGCAAGAGTCGAAGGACCGAGCCGCTCGAGCCGCGCTGGATGTTGCTCATCCACCAGATCCCGCCGAAGCCCGCGTACCTGCGGGTCAAGATCGGCCGGCAGCTCGCCCGCATCGGCGCGGTGGCCGTGAAGAACTCGGTCTACGCGCTCCCTCGCGACGAGGAGACGCGGGAGGACTTCCAGTGGGTCCTGCGCGAGATCGTGCAGGGGGGCGGCGACGCGTCGCTGGTGGAGGCCCGCTTCATCGAGGGGCTGTCGGACGAGCAGCTGATCGGGCTGTTCCAGGCCGCCCGGGAAGGCGAGTACCGGGCCCTCGCCGACCAGGCACGGCTCGTGGCCGACGCCGCGCCGCGGCGAGGTCCGCCGCCCGAGAGCCGGCGCGCCGAGCTGGCCGGACAGATGGCCCGGCTGCGCCAGCGGCTGGCCGAGATCGAGGCGCTCGACTTCTTCGGAGCCCCCGGCCGCGAGATCGCGGAGGCGCTGGTGGCGGGGCTGGAGGCGCGCATGGGCGAGGCGAAGGCGCCGGCCTCGAGGCCGGTGGAGCAGCGGGAGCGGTACCGGGGCCGGACCTGGGTGACGCGCGCCGGGATGAAGGTCGATCGCATGGCCAGCGCCTGGCTCATCCGGAGGTTCATCGACCCCGAGGCGACGTTCAAGTTCGTCCCGGCCAAGGGCTACCGGCCGCTCCCCGGGGAGCTGCGCTTCGACATGTTCGAGGCGGAGTTCACGCACGAAGGGGAGCTGTGCACGTTCGAGGGGCTGCTGCGCCGGTTCGGGATCGAGGAGCCGGCCCTGCGCGCCCTCGCGGAGATCGTCCACGACATCGACGTGAAGGACGCCCGCTACGGGCGGGAGGAGGCGGCCGGCATCGGCCAGCTGGTGGCCGGCATCGCCGCCGCGCACCCGGCCGACGAGGATCGGCTCGCGCGCGGCGCGGCGCTCTTCGAGGATCTCTACGCGGGGCAGCGGAACGCGGCGACGACCTGACTGGACGGCCGGAGGAGGTGCGCGATGCGCGCGAGCGTGGCTGCACTCGTCGTCTTCTTCTTCGCGCGGCCGCCGTTCCTGGTCGTGCTCCTCGGCTGCGGCCTGGCCTGGACTCCGCTCGCGTCGGCCCAGCCGACGCCGCCGGCCGCTCCGGCCCCGGTTCCGGCCGTCATCGCGTCGTCCGGGGACTTTCCCAGGGGCACGGCCACCCCCGCCGCCGAGTGCGGGGCCTGCCAC
This sequence comes from Myxococcales bacterium, assembly GCA_021782135.1. Classification (GTDB taxonomy): domain Bacteria; phylum Myxococcota; class Myxococcia; order Myxococcales; family Anaeromyxobacteraceae; genus Anaeromyxobacter_B. Next base: position 20,724 of record JAJXVM010000008.1, read on the forward strand.
CGGGCCATCTTCCGCGAGTACGCCCAAGGGTTCGGCAGCGACATGAGCTACCCGAGGATGGCGCTCCGCGGCGGCGAGCATCCAGCGCCGGCGCCGCCGGCCGGGAGCTCGGTCGCGGCGAGCGCCCACGCGGTCGCCGGCACGGATCCCTGGCCCATCCACGCCCGGGAGGCCGAGGAGGAGAAGCGCAAGTGCAACGTGTGCCACTTCCCGCGGCCGTTCGCGATCCCGGAGCGCGGCGTGGCGGAGATCGCGAAGCCGGCGCCGCGGTCGGAGGCGCAGGCGGAGGGCATCACCTGCGCCGCCTGCCACCTCACGCCCGAGGGCCGGATCCGCGGACCGCACGCCGTCCAGGCACCGCACCCGACGGTGGTGGACGAGCGCATGTCCCGCTCCGAGATGTGCGCCTTCTGCCACGCCCTCGGGAAGCGGGTGCCGGGGAAGCAGACCCAGACCTACCTCGAGTGGCGGGACGACTTCGCGGGGCCCGGCCTCGGCCGCCAGCAGTGCCAGGACTGTCACATGCCGCGCACCTTGCGGAAGACCGCCGAGGACGCCGACGTCCCGGTCCGCGCCGTGGCCCGCCACCTCTGGACCGGCGGCCACTCGGGGCAGCGGCTCGGGAGCGCCCTGTCGCTGGTCGTGCTCCAGCCCCGGCGCGATCGCGCCGGCGTGGAGCTCCACCTCCTGAACGTCGGGGCCGGGCACTCCGTCCCGACCGGCTCGAACCGGCGGGCGATCTTCCTGCGCTGCCGGATCCTGGACGGCAGGGGCAAGGTCCTCGCCGGCCGCGAGTGGATGTTCGCGCCCTGGTACGGACCGCGGCCGGACGATCGGGCCTTCCTGAAGGAGGACGAGCAGCGGCCGGACCGCGTCGCCGCCATGCAGGCCGACGCGCAGGGCCCGCACGAGGCGCCCATCCGGGCGGGTGAGGAGCGCGTGCTGAGCTGGGAGCCCAAGGTCCGCGACGGCAGCTACACCGTCGAGGCGAGGCTGATTTACGATCTGAACCGGTACGACGACCCCCGCTTCGAAGGGGACCGGCGCGAGCTCTCCCGCATCGTCCTGCCGCTGGTGAAGGCGAGCCGCTGAGGCACCGGGGGACATCTCCTCCACGGTCGCGGTCGCTGGTGCGGGAGAGGAGGGAGCTCGGGCTCGGGCCGCGAGGTGGGCTTGCGCCGCTCGAGCGCACGGCCGCTCGTCCTGGTCGCGGGCGCCCGCCACGCGCCGGTCGCCGAGCCACGCCGCCGGGGGGCCAGCCGCGCGCTCGCCCGGCGGCGCCTTCCGCGCCCGGGTTGCGCGTCAGGCGCGGGCGCCGGAGCTTTTGAGATGCGACGTCCCTCGAGATCGAGCGGTCGGAGCGCGGGGCGGGGACCGCTCCGCGGAGGAGGTCGTCTACCCATGGAAGCCTTTCTGGATGGGGGCTGTTCGTCGGTGGACGGTGGGCCGCTGCCGGCCCGGCGAAAGGAGACGTCCCGATCTTGCTTCACGACCAGCGGCGGCGATGGAGGAAACGACTCTCGCGCGCTCTCCAGGTGCTCGTCGCGGCCGTCTGCGTCGCCATCTGCGGCTCGTCCGGCGCGCAGGTGGCCACCAGCCAGCAGGTGATCACGAGCCAGAAGATCGACCTGGGGGTGCACCGGGATCCCCTGCGGACGATGATCTCCTACGGCCTCGTCGGGGGGCTCGCGGGGGCCGCGGTCGGCGGCGGAGTGCTCGGGGTGATGGGCGTCGCCGGCCAGGCACAGCGCGACTGGATGTCGCTGCTCGCCACCAGCGCCGGGATCGGCCTGGCGCTGGGGTTGGTGTGGGGCGCGGCGGACGCGGGGGCGCGCTCGTCGAACACGCTGGCGCTCCGGCCGCCGACGACGGACGGGCTCTCCTTCGCCGACCAGCACAAGCTCGACCTCGACCACAGGTTCCTGCTGCCGGTGTTCGGGCACGGGTTCTGATCGCGGCGAGCGCCGCGAGCCCGGGGCGAGCGTCGGCGAAGGCCGAGCAGGGCGCGCGCCGCGCCCCGCTCAGGCCCGGTCGTGGCCGCCGCATCCGTGGTGCGGCTGACCGCCCGGTTCGCCGTGCTGGTGACCGCAGGCGAAGCCGCGCGCCAGCGCCTCGTCGGCGCTCATCCGGCGGAGCACGCCGCCGTCGATGGCCGCGATGGCGGTGGCCACCGACATGGGGCCCGAGACGTAGACGGCGACCCCGGCCGCCCGCAGCCGCTCGAGCGCCCCGGCGCCGATGCCGCTCACCACGATGGCGTCGAGCGCCTCGCCGGCGAGGGCCGCCAGCGGGTCGCACTGGCCGTGGGCATGGCCGCAGCTGCCGTTCGAGACCGCGCGCGTCGCGCCGGTCTCCGTGTCGACGATGAGGAACGTCGGCGTCGAGCCGAAGTGCGGGTGGATGAGGCTGTCGAGGCCGCGATCGTGAGCGACGGGGAAGCACGCTTGCATGGCTGCTCCTTTCGAGCCGCGGCGCGGGGCCGCGGTCATGGGTTCGTGCGCCGTCCGCAGCGCGGACAACCCGCGGGCGGACCACCGGCGCCACAGCGTTGCGCGCGTCGCGGGCACCGGCCGCCGCGTGGCCGGGCCACGACGGGACCACCCTCGATGCGCAGGGCCCTGCCGAGCACGAGCGCCTCGGCGACCTTGCGCCGGGCGGATTCGAGCGTGCGGCCCAGGGTCGGCCGGGAGATGCCCATCCTCGCCGCGGCCTCCTCCTGGTAGAGCCCCTCGAGATCCGCGAGGCGAAGCGCCTCGAGCTCGTCGATCGTCATCTCCACCGCCTCGAGCGCGCCGAGCGGCGCTCCCGCCGGCTTGAACACCAGGCTGGCGGAGGTGCTCGTCTCGACGAACCGGAGGCAGTGCGGCCTGGGCACGCGACGGATGATGAGCATATGCTCATAACCTGTCAAGGCCCGGCGCGCGGCCCGCGCGCGGGGACCCGCTCCCTCACGCCCGCGGCGCGGCGGGCAGGAGGACCGTCATGGTGGTGCCGGCGCCCACCGTGCTCGCCGGCACGAGGGTCCCCCCGTGCGCCTCGACGATGCGCCGGGCCAGGGAGAGCCCCAGCCCGACCCCGCCCGTCGAGCGCGCCCGGCTCTTGTCGCCGCGGAAGAACGGGGTGGTGAGCCGGGGCAGGTCCTCGGGCGCGATCCCTTCGCCCCGGTCCGCCACCTCGATGGCCACCCCGGCCGCCTGGCCGAAGGCCCGCAGCCGGATGGGGGCGTCGGGCGGCGAGTACTTGCGGGCATTTTCGAGCAGGTTGTCGAGGGCGCGCCGCAGCAGCGCGCCGTCGGCCTCGATGGCGGGCAGGCCGGGCTCGAGCTCCACCTCGAGGGCTCGCTCCGGGTGGAGCTGGCGCAGCCGCTCCGCCGCCCCGTTCACCACCGCCCCCACCTCGAGCCGGGAGAGGTGGAGCGGCGGCGCCCCGCTCCCGGCCAGCCCGCCCGCGAGCTCGAGCCGGGCCGCGGCGAGGATGTCCGCCACCAGCCGCTCGAGCTCGGCCAGGTCCTCGGCGATCTCGGCCAGGGAGTCGCGGGCCACCGCCGGGTCGCCCGACTCGGCGAGGTCGAGGGCGACCCGGATGCGCGCCAGCGGCGTTCGCAGCTCGTGGGCCACGTTGGCGATGAGCTCGGTCTGGGATCGGACCGAGGCCTCCAGCCGACCGGCCATCTCGTCGAAGGCGCGGGCCAGCGCCCCCACCTCGTCCTCGCGGGCGATGCCGGTGCGGGCGCGCAGGTCGCCGGCGCCGAGCGCGTGCGCCGTGCGGGCGAGCTGCTCGAGCGGGCGGGCCAGGCCCCGGCCCAGGAGCGCCGCCGCCAGGCCCAGGCCCACCAGCGGCACCCCCAGGGCGAGCAGCGGGAGGGGCGGCGGGCGACGGTGCTGGGCGCTCTCGACGACCAGGTACCCGTCCGGCCCGTCCGGCCCGGGGACCGTGAAGACGAGCTGGCAGTCGTCGGGCCCGCAGTCCACCCCGCGCTCCACCGGCTCGGCGCGCGCCAGCGCGCGGCGCTCCGCCTCGGTGGGGCCGGGGAGCGGCGGGCGCGCGCTCGAGGCGAGCAGCGTCCCGTCCGCGCGCCAGGCGGTGACGTCGACCCGGAGCTGCGCGGCCGCGGCGGTGACCTCGGAGGAGACGGCGCCGCGGTCGGGCCAGCGGTAGGAGATCTCGCGCGCCGCGAAGCGGGCCGCGTCGGCGAAGGGGCCGCCGTTCCGCGGCGGCCGCCAGAGCACGGCGACGACCACCAGGAGCGCCACCGAGACCGCCAGCACCGCGGCGGCGCTGACGAGGTAGATCCGCACCGCCAGCCGGCCGCGCCGTTCCACTCGCGGCCCGCTCACGCCGGCTCCTCCGGGTCGGCGGCGAGGAGGTAGCCGGCGCCGCGGACCGTGCGCAGCAGGCGGGGGTGGCGCGGGTCGTCCCCGAGCTTCTGCCGCAGCCGGGAGATGTGGGCGTCGATGGAGCGATCGAAGGCCTCGTCGGCGCTCCCCTTGGTGAGGTCGAGGAGCTGCTCGCGCGTGAGCACCCGCCCGGCGCGCTCGGCGAGCACGCGCAGGAGCACGAACTCGGAGGTGGTGAGCGCGAGGGGGCGCCCGGCCAGGGTGGCGCCGTAGTCTCGCGGCGCGAGCTCCAGCTCGCCCACCCGGATCCGATCGCGCGAGGGGCCGAGCGCGCCGCGTCCCCGCCGCACCAGCCCGCGCAACCGCGCCAGCAGCTCGCGCGAGGAGAACGGCTTCGAGAGGTAGTCGTCGGCCCCGGTCTCGAGCCCGAGCACGCGATCGGCCTCCTCGCCGAGCGCGGTGAGCATGATCACCGGGACGGCGGCGCGGGTCCGCAGCTCGCGGCAGATCTCCACCCCCGAGAGGCCGGGGAGCATCACGTCGAGGATCACCACGTCGTGCCGTCCCTTGAGCGCCTCGGCGAGGCCGCGCCGGCCGTCGCCGACCCAGGTCACGCGCAGGCCGTGGCCCTCGAGGTAGCGGGTGGTGAGCGCGGCGAGCCGCTCGTCGTCCTCGACGAACAGCACGTGGAAGCCTTCGGGTTCGGAGCCGTTCACGGGGGCGATTGTAGCGCCGCGGCGCGGGGGGCTCCCGGCCCGAACAATCGGTCACCCGGCGGTCACAGCCGCGGCAGCCCGCGCTGGCAGGTTGCACGCCGAAAGAGCCGGAACCCGGCTCGCGGTCCGGCGCCCCTCCGAACGGCGCCGGGCCTCGACCGGGAGAGGAGCGCGAGGAAGCGCTCGCGCGCGCACGGCCCGGCGGTCCCCTCCCTGGCCGCCGGGCCCGTGCGCCTTTCTCCCAGCCCGGCGACCCGAGAGCCCCAATGCACGCCCCGCGCCCCACCCCGAAGCGCCTCCTCGTCGTTCCCGTCCCGCCCGCCGCCCGCGCCGTCCGCCGCTGAGCACATGTCGCTCGCCCTCTCGTCGGCGCTCGCGCTGCTGATCGCGGCTTCTCCCGCTCCCGACCTTCCCGCCGCGCCGCCCCCCGTCCCCGCCGCCCCGCCCGCCGGCGCCACCGCCCCAAGCGCGCCCCGCTCGCCTCCGGACGCTGCGCCGCAGCCATCGGCCGCCCCGGCCGCGAGCCCTCCATCGCGCTCGACCGGCCAGGCCGAGACCGAGCCGTCCGGCGCCGCCTGCACGCCGCTGCAGGGCAAGTTCCTGCTCGCCTTCAACCGGGCCGAGATCGTGGACGTGCTCGAGCAGGCCAGCCGCTGGACCTGCCGCAACTTCGCCTACACCGAGGAGGTGGCGCGCGGGAAGATCACCTTGGTCTCGAAGACGCCGGTGACGGCCGAGGAGGCGTGGGCCGCCTTCCTGGCCGCGCTCTCGGCCAACAACCTCGCCCTCTACACGTCGGGGAAGTACGAGAAGCTGGTGCGGAGCGCCGACGCGCGCAAGACGCCCATCCCGACGGTCGGCGAGGGGGCCGAGACGCCCGCCACGGAGCAGCCGGTCACCAAGCTCCTCCGGCTGCGCTACGCCGATCCCGATCAGCTGCGCGGGCTCCTCGGCAACTTCACCTCGCCGCAGGGCGCCGACGTCCAGGTGGTGGCGCCCGACCTGCTCATCGTCACCGATCTCGGGCTCAACCTGCGCCGCATCGAGAAGCTGGTGGAGGCGGTGGACCGGCCCGGCGGCGGGGATCTCATCCGGGTCGTGCAGGTGCAGTACGCCTCGGCGCGGGACCTGGCGGAGAACGTGAACCAGGTCTTCCAGCAGGCGCCGGCCCAGGGCGGCAAGGGCGGCGGGCGGCGCACGCTCCTCGGGGCCGTCGCCGCGCCGGCCCCGGG
>JAJXVM010000233.1 GCA_021782135.1 Myxococcales bacterium
CCGCATCCAGGCCTCCGACCGGAACGCCGGCGTGCTCCGGCTCGCCGGCAAGAACGCCGCCGCGGCCGGGGTGGCCGGCGCCATCTCCTTCGCGCGCGCCGACGCCGCCGCCGTGATCCCGCCGCCCGGCCCCGGGCTCTGCGCGGTGAACCCGCCCTTCGGCGTCCGCATCGAGGAGGGGGCGGCCGAGGCCTGGCGCGCGTTGGCGGCGCTGCTGCCCCGGCTCTCCGGCTGGACGCTGGCGGTCCTCGCGCCCGACCGCGGCTGGGAGCGGCACCTCCCGGTCCGCCCGGCGGCGGCCCTGCCCTTCGTCGACGGGGGGCTCGCGTGCAAGCTCCTGCGCTACCACCTTTGATGGGTGCCGATCCCCACTCGGACCTTCGCCGAGCAGGCGAACAGGCAGGCGAGCCGCGCCTCCGCCTCGAATAAAGGCGGGGTGCTCGACCGGCTGAAGGAGGTCCTCGTCCCGCGGCGGCTGCTGGTGCCGCGCCGCGCCCGCGAGGGCGACGCCAAGATCGCCGTGCAGCGGGTCGGACACCGCTTCGGGAACGAGGTGGTGGCGCTCGACAACGTCAGCATCGACGTCCACCCGGGAGAGTTCGTGTGCCTGCTCGGCCCCTCCGGCTGCGGCAAGAGCACCCTGCTCTACGCCCTGGCGGGCCACATCTCCCCGAGCGGCGGCCGCATCACCATCGACGGCCAGCAGGTCTCCGGGCCGTCGCCGGAGCGGATGCTGGTGTTCCAGGAGCCGGCGCTCTTTCCCTGGCTCTCGGTGACGCAGAACCTCACCTTCCCGCTCCGGGCGCGCGGGCTGTCCCGGGCCGAGGCCGCGGCGCGCGCGCGCGAGTTCGTCCGGCTGGTCCAGCTCGAGGGGTTCGAGGGCGCCCTGCCCCACGAGCTCTCCGGGGGGATGCGGATGCGGGTCTCCCTGGCGCGGGCGCTGGCGATGGACCCGCAGGTGCTGCTCATGGACGAGCCCTTCGGGGCGCTCGACGCGCAGACGCGCGACCAGATGCACCGGCTGCTGCAGCGCATCTGGACGCGCGACCAGAAGACCGTGGTCTTCGTGACGCACAACGTCCGCGAGGCGCTGGTGCTCGGGGACCGGGTGGTGGTGATGGCCTCCCGGCCCGGGCGCGTCATCCACGACCTCGAGGTGCGGCTGCCGCGCCCGCGCGACCCGGACGACGAGGCGCTCGTCCACCTGTCCCGCCGCATCCGCGAGGAGATCGGCAGCGCCGAAGGCCGCGGGAGGACCGCCCCCCCCGCCCCCCCGTCCGACGAGGAGCGCGATGTCGCCGAGAGCGCACCTGCTGCAGGCAGCCTTCCTGACCGCGCTCCTGATCCTCTGGGAGCTCGCCTCTAGGTTCGGCCCCTGGCCCCGCCACCTCTTCCCGGGTCCGCTCGCGGTGGCCGGGAGCCTATGGCTCATGGTCCGCGACGGCCGCATGGGCGGGGCGGTGCTCCGCTCGCTCTCCCGGCTCGCGGAGGGCTACGCCGCGTCCGCCTGCGCGGGCCTGCCGCTCGGGATCGCCATCGCCCGCTCCCGCCCGGCGCGGGTGGCCATCCGGCCGCTGGTGCTCGGGCTGCAGGCGCTCCCCTCCATCTGCTGGCTGCCGCTGGCGGTGCTCTGGTTCGGCCTCTCCGAGTGGGCCATCCTCTTCGTGGTGGTGATGGGCTCGCTGCTGGCCGTCACCATCTCCACCGAGGACGCCGTCTCCGCCATCGACCCGCTCGTGCTGCGGGCGGCCGGCACGCTCGGGATCAAGGGCCCGCGCTTCTTCGGCGGGGTGCTGGTCCCGGCGGCGCTCCCGGGCATCGTCACCGGGCTCAAGCTCGGCTGGAGCTTCGCCTGGCGCGCGCTCATGGCGGGCGAGCTGCTCTTCGGGGCGGGCGGCCTCGGACAGCTGCTCGCCAACGGCCGCGACCTGCTCGACGTCCCGCAGGTGATGGGGGTGATGATCGCCATCGTGGCCATCGGGTCGGCGGTCGATCAGCTGCTCTTCCACTTCGCCGAGGTGCGGATCCGCCGGCGCTGGGGCCTGGCGGAGGCGACGTGAGCCGACCGCGGGCGCTGGCGCTCCTCGTGTGCGCGCTGGCGTGCCGCCGCCCCGCCCCGCCGGACGGCCCGCTGCGCATCGGCTACTTCCCGAACGTCACCCACGCGCAGGCCCTGGTGGGGGACGCGGACGGGAGCTTCGCGGCCGCGCTCCCCGGCAAGGGGATCACCTCCCGCGTCTTCCGGGCGGGACCGGCCGCCATGGAGGCGCTGCTCGCGGGCGAGCTCGACCTCTGCTACGTCGGCAACGCGCCGGCCTCCCTCGCCTACCTGCGCTCGGCGGGCGGGCTGCGGGTCATCGCCGGCGCGGTCTCGGGAGGGGCCTCGCTGGTGGCGCGGGAGGCGCGCGGCCCGGGCGACCTCGCGGGGAGGCGGGTGGCCTCGCCGCAGCTCGGCAACAGTCAGGACGTGGCGCTGCGCTGGTGGCTGCGCCAGCAGGGGATGGCCGTCGGCGAGCGGCCGCCGGCGGTGAACGTGATCCCGATCCCCAACCCCGAGATCCTGGCCCTGTTCCAGCAGCGGGAGCTCGCCGGCGCCTGGGTGCCCGAGCCGTGGGCGGCCCGGCTCGTCTCCCAGGGCGGCGGGCGCATCCTGGTGGACGAGCGCGACCTCTGGCCCGGCGGCACCTTCCCCAGCACGGTGCTGGTCGCGAGCGACCGCGCCCTGCGGCTGCGCCGGGCCGACCTGGTCGCCGCCGTGCGCGTCCACCTCCGGCTGACGGAGCGATGGCGGGAGTCGCCCGCCGCCTTCTCCCGCTCCGCCAACGAGGCCTTCGGGAAGCTCACCGGCCACCGGCTGGGAGAGCGGCTGCTCCAGGCGGCCTTCTCGCGGCTCGATCCGACCATCGACCCCATGCCGGCGAAGCTCGTCGCGGCCGGCGAGCGCGCGGCGGCGCTGGGGCTCGCGCCGCGAGGCGACCTGTCCGGGCTGGTCGACTCGACCCTGCTCGCGGAGGCGCTCGGGGGAGCGGCGCGGTAGGCGGGCTCCCCTCCCGCCGCCCCGCTTCCGGGGGGCTGGACGGAGCGGCTCGCCATCCAGAAGTTGCTGGTACGCCCCGGAGGCGCCGCACGCGCGGCGGAAGCTCACGGAGAAAGGAGGTTCGAGATGGAGAGGCCGGCCGCGCTGCAGTCCCCCGAAGACGCCCTGACGGGCGGCGTCGCCGCGACCCTGCCGCTTCCCTCTTCGCGCCTGAACCGCCTGCTCTCGTTCGACGAGGCCCTGCTGCTCGGCATGCGCCGGTTCCACGGCCCGTGGCGCACCCGGCTGGCCCGCTTCCTCACCGCCGCCGGCGACGGGCGGACCTGGACCTTCCTCGGGCTCTCGCTCCTCGCGAGCATGCAGCCGCGCGGGATCCACCTGGGCCTCCGGCTCGGCGCGGCGAGCTCGATCGCGGCCCTCTTCGCCCAGGGGCTGAAGCGCACCCTCAACCGCGCGCGCCCTTCCTCGGCCATCGAGCAGTTCGAGGCGCTGGCCGAGAACCCGGACGCCTTCAGCTTCCCGTCCGGCCACACCGCCGCCGCGTTCGGCGTGGCGGTGGCGTTCGCCGGCGAGCCGTTCGCGGCGGGTCCGGTCTCGCTCGTCCTGGCGATCGGGATCGGCCTCTCGCGCATCTACCTCGGGGCCCACTATCCGCTCGACGTGGCCGCCGGATCGGTGCTGGGGCTCGGCGCGGGGATGCTGGCCAGGCTCCTGGTCGCCTAGGGGGACGCGTCAGGCTGGCTCGAGCTGCGGCTCAAGCGCCAGCCGCTGCCCCCGGAGGCGTCTCCGGCCTGACCGTCGGAAGCGCCAGCCGCCCGGTCAGCTCCTCCACCCGCACCTCGCCGGCGCTCGGGAGCCCCTGCAGCGCGAGCTCCTCGCGAAAGGCGGTCACCGCGGCCTCGGCGTCCCAGGCCTGCAGCACCAGCTCCGGGCCGGCTTCGTCGTTGGACTCGATCCGACAGCGAAAGAACCGCTCGCGCCTCGTGCTCATCGCCGTTCCTCGGGGGCTGGTTCGCACTCCCCTTTAGCGGCGGGGCTCTCCGCGGATGGTGACAAATCTGTGTCAGACCGCGCCCCCCGCGCCGGCGCCGCCGAGGGCACCCGGTCCAAGCGCCCGAAGCTCCTCCAGGATCCGATAAAGCCCAAATTTCGGCAGCCTCAGGAAGCCCGCGAGCGCCGCCCCGGCCAGGGTGCCGTCGGCCAGCCACTCGGAGAGCCACTCGGCCGCGAACGGCGGCTCTCCCTGCTTCAGCCCGGCGCCGGCCTGGATCAGCCAGCGGCGGTTGTACTTCTCGTGCGCCCCCACCGGCCAGGCGCAGATCACCGGGAGCCCGAGCGCGGCGTAGAAGGCGAGCTCGGAGGGCTTGGTCCAGAGCGCGTCGGCGCGCGCCAGCAGGGCGTTGAAGTCGCGGTAGTAGCCGGCGAAGCCGCGGGCCTCGTGGATCTCGAGCGCGCCGGGCGGCAGGCTCGAGAGGCCGGCCCCGGCGACCGCCTCGCGGAACCGATCGCCGACCTCCCGCCGCAGCCCGGCCACGAGCGCGAGGCGCAGCCGCCCGGACTCGAGCGCGGGCCGGAAGCCGGGCAGGAACCGGCCCGGCAGCTCCGCCTGCGCGCCGGCCCCGCCCACCGCGAACAGCAGGAGCGGCGGCCGGCCCTCCTCCTCCTCCGGCAGGCCGCCGACGAAGTGGGTGAGCTCGTGCTGGAAGGAGCGCCGGAACTCGCGCTCCGGGTCGAGCCGCACCAGCCGCGCCGCCAGGTTCCGGAGGAGCGCCTTCAGGCCAGGGCCCCCCACCAGCTCGTGCGGCAGCGGGAAGCCGGTGAGCGTCACCCGCTCGGCCGCGACCCCGTAGGCGACGAGGCGCCGGACGGCGCGGGGGGTGGGGGCGAAGTAGCGGATGCGGCTGCGGGCCGGCTCGGCCGGCGCCCAGATCCGGTGGAGGTCCGAGTCGGTCACCACGCAGTGGACCCCGCGGCAGCCGGCGCGGTCGGCGGCGATGGCGGGCGAGTAGAAGGTCGTGACCAGCGGAGCGCCGCTGCGCCGCAGCGCCTCGACGAGCCCCTGCCCGAGCTTGCCGCCGCCCAGCAGCCGCTCGAGCGCGCGCACCGGCCGCGTGGCGGCGGAGAGATCGCGCAGCGGGTGGAGCGGCTCGATGCGGGTGGTGGCGTCGAGGGCCGCGCGCAGCGGGGCGCCCACCACCGGCCACTGCGACAGGCGCGAGGTGACCTCGTAGGCGGCGCGGGTGCGGCCCCAGAGCCGCTCCTCCTCGGGCCCGGCCAGGGGCGCCCGGTCCACCTCGCGCACCTCCACCCCCAGGGCCTCGGCGATGGGCCACGCGGCGCGCAGGTGGCCGTAGCCCATGTCGGCGGCCACCACCAGCGGAGCGGGGGCGGTCATGCCGGAGGGGTCGCGGGCGAGGCGCCGACGACGCGAGGGCCGTCCACCGCCTCCAGCCGGCTGCCCGGGAGGACCCGCAGCCGGTTTCCGCGCCAGACCACCTCGCGCGCGAAGAGGCCGTGCGCCCAGGCGGCGGCGAGCACCAGGTCCTTGAGGGGCGCGGCGGCCGCGCCGAGCCCGTAGCCGCGGCCCCGCAGCAGCCGGGCGCAGGCGCCGTCGTGCAGGACCCGCGCGCC
>JAJXVM010000234.1 GCA_021782135.1 Myxococcales bacterium
CCTTGGGCGCCTGCTCGGCGCCGGCGGTGGTGGCGGTGAACTGGGCCTTCGGCTGCTTGTGGTACATGAGCGCGTTGGTCCAGCTGGTGGGCGGCACCGTCACCAGGTTGTTGAACTCCTGCACCGCCGCGATGTACCGCCGGCGGGCGATGGTGATCCGGTTCTCGGTGCCCTCGAGCTGCACCTGGAGGTCGCGGAAGTTCTCGTTGGCCTTGAGCTGCGGGTACTGCTCGGCCACCACCATGAGCCGCGAGAGCGCGCCCTTGAGCTGGCTCTGCGCCGCCTCGAACCTCGCCAGGTTCTCCGGGGTGAGGTCGTTGGCCGAGAGCTGGATCGAGGTGGCCTTGGCGCGCGCCTCGATGACCCCCTCGAGCGTGCTCTTCTCGTGGGTGGCGTAGCCCTTCACCGTCTCGACCAGGTTCGGCACCAGGTCGGCGCGGCGCTGATACTGGTTCTGCACCTCGGCCCAGGCGCCGGCGACCGCGTTGTCGCCTTGCGGGATCGACTGGAAGCCGCAGCCGGTGGCGGCGAGGAGCGCCAGTCCCGCGAGGGTGGCGCGCAGCGAAGCTCTTCGGTTCATGCGCGCTAGCGTAATGCCCGGCCGGGGGTTGTAAAGTGAAAGCGGGAGAACGCCAGGGATGCCGAAGCCTTCGACGCCCAGGGGTTGGGAGCGCTACTACCGGATCGTCCGCCGGGTCCCGCGCGGCAAGGTGACCACCTTCGGCGCGGTGGCGGCGCTCGCCGGGCAGCCGCGGGCGGCGCGCCAGGTGGGCTACGCGCTCTCGGCGCTCAAGGGGACCCGGCACGACATCCCCTGGCAGCGCGTCCTCGGGAAGCGGCCCGGCGACACCGCGGGCGTCTCGCTCCTCGACCCGATGGGCGCGGCGGTCCAGCGCGACCTGCTCGAGGGCGAGGGGGTGGAGTTCGACGAGCGCGGGCGGGTGGCCTTGGCGCGGTACGGCTGGAAGACCGGCGCCAGGCGGCCGGGACGGCGCGCCGGTCGGGCGGGGATCACCCCACCGGCGTCCGGTTCACGCCCCAGATCTCCGCGGCGTACTCGCGGATGGTCCGATCGGAGCTGAACTTCCCGCTGCGGGCCACGTTGAGGATGGCCTTGCGCGACCAGTCCTCCTGGTCGCCGTAGGCGCGGGCGACCTGTTCCTGGCACTCGAGGTAGGAGCGGAAGTCGGCGAGGCACAGGTACGGGTCGCCCCCGTTGAGGAGCGAGTCGACGATGGGCTGGAAGAGCCGCGGCTCGCCGGGCGAGAACCGGCCCGAGGAGAGCGCGTCGAGCACCGCCTTCAGCTCCTTGTCCGCGCGGTAGTACTCCCACGGATCGTAGCCCCGCCCCCGCAGCTCCGCGACCTGCTCCACCGTGAGGCCGAAGAGGAAGAAGTTCTCCGGCCCCACCTCCTCGCGGATCTCGACGTTGGCGCCGTCGAGCGTCCCGACGGTGAGCGCCCCGTTCATCTGGAACTTCATGTTGCCGGTGCCGGAGGCCTCCTTGCCGGCGGTGGAGATCTGCTCGGAGACGTCGGCGGCCGGGAAGATCCGCTCGGCCAGCGACACGCGGTAGTTCTCGAGGAACACCACCGCCATCCGGCCGCGCACGTCGAGGTCGTGATTCACCACGTCGGCCACCGAGTTGACGAGCTTGATGACGTGCTTCGCCATCTGGTAGCCCGGGGCCGCCTTGCCGCCGAAGATCCAGGTGCGCGCCGGCGGCCTGAAGGACGGGTCCTCCTTCACGCGCAGGTAGAGGGCGACGATGTGCAGCACGTTGAGGAGCTGCCGCTTGTACTCGTGCAGCCGCTTCACCTGGACGTCGAAGATCGAGTCCAGGTCCACGGTGAGCCCGTTCTCGGCCTTGATGATCCCGGCGAGCCGCTCCTTGTTGCCGCGCTTGACCTCCCGGAACACCCGGCGGAAGTCGGCGTCGTCCGCCAGCGGCTCCAGCCGCCGCAGCTCGTCGGGGTCGGTCACCCACTGCGGCCCGATGCACTCGGTGATGGTGCGCGCCAGCTCGGGGTTGGCGGCGAGGAGCCAGCGGCGCGGGGTGACGCCGTTGGTCTTGTTGTTGAAGCGCTCCGGCCAGAGGGCGTGGAAGTCGTGGAAGAGCTCGCGCTTCAGCAACTCGGTGTGCAGCCCCGCCACGCCGTTCACCGAGTGCGACCCCACCACCGCCAGGTTCGCCATGCGGACGTGCTGCGGCTGCCCCTCCTCGATGAGGGACATGCGCGACACCGCCCCCTCGTCGGCCTTGCCGGTCCCCCGGACCTCCCGCAGGAACCTGTCGTTGATCTCGTAGATGATCTCGAGGTGGCGCGGCAGCACGCGGCCGAAGAGGTCCACCTGCCAGCGCTCCAGGGCCTCGGGCATGAGGGTGTGGTTGGTGTAGCCGAAGACGGCGCGGCAGATCTCCCAGGCCTTCTCCCAGGGGAGCTCGTACTGGTCCACGAAGACCCGCATCAGCTCGGCCACCGCGACGGCGGGGTGGGTGTCGTTGAGCTGGATGGCCACCTTCTCGGTGAAGTCGTCGAAGCTCTCGTGCGTCTTGAGGTGCCGGTTCAGGATGTCGTGGATGGAGCAGGCCACGAAGAAGTACTGCTGCTGCAGCCGCAGCTCCTTGCCCATGACGGTGAGGTCGTTGGGGTAGAGCACCTTGGAGATGTTCTCGGAGAGGTTCTTCTCCTGCACCGCCGCGACGTAGTCGCCGCGGTTGAAGTCGGAGAGGTCGAACTCCTCGGAGGCGCGCGCCCGCCAGAGCCGCAGGGTGTTGACGGTGTGGTTGTGGTAACCGGCGATGGGGGTGTCGTAGGGCATCCCCAGCACCTTGCGCGTGTCCACCCAGCGCACCCGGTGCTGGCCCCGCTCGTCGGTGTAGTGCTCGGTGCGCCCGAAGAAGTGGACCGGCACCTCGTACTCGGGGCGGGGGATCTCCCAGGCGTTGCCGAACCGCAGCCACTCCTCGGGGAGCTCCACCTGCCAGCCGTCGCGGATCTGCTGGTCGAAGATGCCGAACTCGTAGCGGATGCCGTAGCCGTAGGCCGGCAGCTCGAGGGTGGCGAGCGAGTCGAGGAAGCAGGCGGCGAGCCGGCCCAGGCCGCCGTTCCCGAGGCCGGCGTCGGGCTCCTGGGCCAGGAGGTCGTCGAGCTCGAGCCCCAGCCCCGAGAGCGCGTCGCGCATCGAGTCGCGCAGGCCGAGGTTGATGAGGTTGTTCTCGAGCGCCTTGCCCATCAGGAACTCGAGCGAGAGGTAGTACACGCGCTTGGTGTCGGTCTTGTAGTAGGTCTGCTGCGTCTGCACCCAGCGCCGCATCATCCGGTCGCGCACCGCGTAGGCGGTGGCGAAGTACCGGTCGAGCGCGGTGGCGGTGTGCTCGTCCTTCGCCTGCGAGTACTGCAGGTGGTCGGCGAAGGCCCGCCGGAGCGAGTCGACGTCGGTGGCGGTGCGGGAGTTGGGCAGCTCGCGGGCGCGGGCGAGCGCGCGCGCCTCCTCCGACGAGGGGCTGGCGGCGGTCTTGCGATCGGGGTGGGTCATCGGCGTTCCGGGAGCCTAGCGGCGAGGGAGGGACTTCGCGAGCTCGGCGTAGAGGTGGATGGCGCTGCGGGTGGCCTTCTCGAAGTCGGCGAGGCTCAGGCTCTCGTTCTCCGAGTGGGCGTTGCAGTACGGGTCCTCGACGCCGACGAGCAGCGCCGGGACGCCGCCGAGGGCCTCCTCGAACGGCTCGACGAAGCCGATCGAGCCGCCGCAGCCGATGGCGAGCGGCTCGCGCCCGTAGCCGGCCGCGAGGGCCCGGAAGGCGGCCGGGAAGGCCGGGCTCCCGAGGTCGGTGGTCCAGGGGGCCCCGCCCGCGTCCACCTCCACCTTCACCTCGACGCCCCAGGGCGCCGCCCTCCGCAGGGCGGCCGCGAGGGCGGCGCCCACCTCGTCGGGCCGCATGTCGGGGACCAGCCGGACGGTGACCCGCGCCCAGGCGGAGTCGTTGATGATGTTCCGGGCGTCCTTGCGCGAGGAGGCCTGGACGGCGTTCACGGTGAGCGACGGCTGCCACCAGTTGGTCTCCCACGGCGGCCGTCCCCCCAGAACCTGCACGCCCGGGAGCATGCCGGCCTGCTCGCGGAAGCGGGCCTCGGTGGTGGGCAGCTTCTCGAGGCTGTCGCGCGCGGCGGGGGAGAGCGGGCGGACCCGATCGTGGATGCCGGGGATGGCGATCGAGCCGTCCTCGTTCACCAGGGACGCGAGCATCCGGGCGAGCGCCATGGCCGGATCGGGCACCGGCCCGCCCCACATGCCGGAGTGGACGCTCTGCCGCAGCGCCCGGACCTCGACGCTGGCGGCCACGATCCCGCGCAGGGCCACCGTGATCGAGGGCACGCCGGTGTCGAAGTTGCCGGTGTCGGTGAGCACCATGGCGTCGGCCGAGAGCCGCTCGCGGTACTTCTCGAGGAACTTCGGGAGGTGGTCGGAGCCGGTCTCCTCCTCGCCCTCCACCAGGATGCGGACGTTGAGCGGCAGCTCGCCGGCGCCCCGCACCCAGGAGTCCACCGCGGCGGCGTGGACCAGGATGCCGGCCTTGTCGTCGGCGGCGCCGCGCCCGTAGAGCCGCCCGTCCCGCTCCACCGGCTCGAAGGGCCGCGAGCTCCAGGCCTCCTCGTCGCCGGCCGGCTGCACGTCGTGGTGGGCGTAGAGCAGGAGCGTCGGCGCCCCCGGGTCCCGGATCCGCTCGCCGTAGACCGCCGGGTGCGCTCCCTCGATCTCCAGGATCTCCACCCGGTCGAAGCCGCGCCGACGCAGCAGCTCCTGGACCGCGCCGGCGCTGCGCCGCACCTCCCCGGCCGGGAAGCCCGGGAACGAGACGCTCGGGATCCGGACCAGGGCCCGCAAATCCTCGAGGTAGTCGGGGGCGCTCCGCTGGTGCTGGTCCAGGGCCTGCCGCAGCTTCTCTCCCGCCATCCGTCCCTCCGAGTGGGTGTGGAAAGGTCGGCGAAGCGTACAACCGCCCGCGCCGCCGGGGGGAGGATATAAGCGGGACATGGCGCGAGTTGCCCGCGAGGTTCCGGGAGACGGCGTGGACTGGCGGCGGCTCGCCCGGGCCGTCGGCGTGTCGCGCGTGGCGCGGGTCACCGGGCTCGACCGCGGCGGGGTGGAGGTGGCCTGCGCCGTGCGGCCGGGCGGCCACGTGCTCCAGGTCTCCAACGGCAAGGGGGAGACGTTCGAGGAGGCGGCGCGCGGCGCCGTGCTGGAGGCCGCGGAGCTCTGGGCGAGCGAGCGGCTCGACCCCGCGGAGCTGGTCTTCGCGCCGGACGAGGCCGGGTTGCGGGTGGGCTGGCGGCGCGCCGCCCGGCTCGACCGGCCCTCGACCGAGGCGTGGGTCCCGGCGAGCGCGGTCCACTGCCCGCCGCCCGGCAGCTTCTCCCCGGGCCCGGCCACCGCCCGCTGGAGCTCGAACGGCATGGGGGCTCATCCCTCGCGCGCCGCCGCCCTCCTCCACGCGCTCTGCGAGGCGGTCGAGCGCGACCAGCTCGCCCGCGCGCTGCCGGACGGCTTCACGCCCGCCGCGCTGCGGTCGCGCCGGATCGACCCGCGCACGCTCCCCGCCGCCGCCCCTCGGGCCGCCCGGCGCGCCGCCCTGCTC
>JAJXVM010000235.1 GCA_021782135.1 Myxococcales bacterium
CGCGGCCGGCTCTCGGCGCTCCTCGCCGGCGTGCTCGCGCCCCTCGCGCCCGCGCTGGGCGGCGACCCGCTCGAACGGAAGTGGTGAAGGAAGGGAGAACGCATGCACCTCAGTCCCCGTGAGCTCGACAAGCTCCAGCTCCACCAGGCCGGCTTCCTCGCGCAGAAGCGGCTCGCCCGCGGCCTGCGCCTCAACCACCCCGAGGCGACGGCGCTCCTCGCGACGCAGCTCCTCGAGCTCATCCGCGACGGCCACCCGGTCGCCGAGCTGATGCAGCTGGGGCGCCGGCTGCTGGGGCGTCGTCAGGTGCTCCCGGGCGTGGCCGAGCTCATCCCCGAGGTGCAGGTGGAGGGCACGTTCGAGGACGGGACCAAGCTCGTCACCGTGCACCACCCCATCGCCGCCGAGCAGGGCGACCTCGCGCTCGCGCTCCACGGGAGCTTCCTGCCGGTGCCGGACCCGGCGCTCTTCGCGGCGCCGGCCGAGCCGGAGCCCGAGCCGGGCGAGCTGCTGCCGGCCGCGGGCCGCGTCACCCTCAACGCCGGGCGGGAGGCGATCGCGCTGCGGGTGACCAACCTCGCCGATCGCCCCATCCAGGTGGGCAGCCACTACCACTTCATCGAGGCGAACCCCTACCTGCGCTTCGACCGTCGCCGCGCCTACGGCCGGCGGCTCGACATCCCCGCCGGCACGGCGGTGCGCTTCGAGCCGGGGGAGACCAAGGCGGTGCAGCTGGTCGAGATCGCCGGAGAGCGGGTGATCCGGGGCGGGAACGGTCTCGCCGACGGCCCGGTCTCGCCGGCCGGGCTGGAGGCCGCCATGGAGCGGGTGGCCCGGCTCGGCTTCGCGCACCAGGAGGAGGCGGAATGAGGACCATCGACCGGCGCCAGTACGCGGAGATCTACGGCCCCACCACCGGCGACCGGGTGCGGCTCGGGGACACCGCGCTCGTGGCCGAGGTGGAGCGCGACCTCACGAGCTACGGCGACGAGTGCAAGTTCGGCGGCGGCAAGGTGCTGCGGGACGGCATGGGCCAGGCGGTCGGGGTGGCCGACCGGGACGCGCTCGACCTGGTCGTCACCAACGCCCTCGTGCTCGACCACACCGGCGTCTACAAGGCCGACGTGGGCGTGAAGGACGGGCGCATCGCCGGCATCGGCAAGGCCGGGAACCCGGACGTGATGGCCGGCGTCACCCCCGGCATGGTGGTGGGCGCGACCACCGAGGCGCTGGCCGGCGAGGGGCTGATCCTCACCGCCGGCGGGATCGACAGCCACATCCACTTCATCTGCCCGCAGCAGGCCGAGGAGGCGATCGCGAGCGGGGTGACCACCTTCGTCGGCGGCGGCACCGGCCCGGCCACCGGCACCAACGCCACCACCTGCACGCCCGGCGCGCGCCAGACCGCGTGGATGCTGCAGGCCTGCGAGGCCCTGCCGGTCAACGTGGCGCTCCTCGGCAAGGGGAACAGCTCGCGCCCCGAGGGGCTGGTGGAGCAGATCCTGGCCGGGGCCGCGGGCTTGAAGCTGCACGAGGACTGGGGCACCACCCCGGCGGCCATCGACGCCTGCCTGCGGGTCGCCGAGGAGCACGACGTGCAGGTGGCCATCCACACCGACACCCTCAACGAGTCCTCCTGCGCCGAGCAGACCATCGCCGCCTTCGCCGGGCGGACCATCCACACCTTCCACAGCGAGGGGGCCGGCGGCGGCCACGCCCCCGACATCCTGCGGGTCTGCGGCGAGCCGAACGTGCTCCCCTCCTCGACCAACCCGACCCGCCCCTTCACCGTGAACACGCTCGAGGAGCACCTCGACATGCTCATGGTCTGCCACCACCTCGACCCCTCGCTCCCGGAGGACGTGGCCTTCGCCGAGAGCCGCATCCGCGGCGAGACCATCGCCGCCGAGGACCTGCTCCACGACATGGGGGCCATCAGCATGATGTCCTCCGACTCGCAGGCCATGGGGCGGGTGGGCGAGGTGGTCACCCGGACCTGGCAGACCGCCGACAAGATGCGGCGGCAGCGGGGCCGGCTGCCGGAGGAGCGGGGCGAGAACGACAACCTCCGCATCCGCCGCTACCTCGCCAAGTACACCATCAACCCGGCCGTCGCCCACTGGATGAGCCACCTGGTGGGCTCGGTGGAGGTGGGGAAGCTCGCCGACCTGGTGCTCTGGCGGCCGGCCTTCTTCGGGGCCAAGCCCGAGCTGGTGCTCAAGGGCGGCTTCATCTCCTGGGCGCAGATGGGCGACCCCAACGCCTCCATCCCCACCCCGCAGCCGGTGCGGATGCGGCCCATGTTCGGCGCCCTCGGCCGCGCGCGCGGCGCGACCGCCGTGACCTTCGTCTCGCGGGCCGCCGCCGAGGCGGGCGTGGGGGAAAAGCTCGGGCTCGCCCGGCGCGTCGAGCCGGTGCGGCGCTGCCGCGGGCTGGGCAAGCGGGACATGCGGCTCAACGACGCCCTGCCGGTCATCCGGGTCGACCCGGAGACCTACGAGGTCACCGCCGACGGCGTCCTTCTCACCTGCGAGCCGGCGGCGCGGGTCGCGCTCGCGCGCCGCTACTTCCTCTTCTGATGCCGGTCTCCGACCTCACCCTCTGGCAGCTCGCCGACTCGGCCTTCCCGGCCGGCGGCTTCGCGCACTCGGGCGGGCTGGAGGCGGCGGTGCAGCTCGGGCGCGTTCGCGACGCGCCGTCGCTGCGCGGCTTCGTCGAGGCGAGCCTGTGGCAGGCCGGCCACCTCACCCTGCCCTTCCTGGTCGCCGCGCACCGCGCGCCGGCCTCCTTCGGCGAGCTCGACCTGCGGCTCGACGCCCAGCTCACCGGGGCCGTGGCGAACCGCGCCAGCCGCGACCAGGGCCAGGGCTTCCTGCGCGCGGCCTCGGCCGCCTTCCCCGGTCCGGTCGCGGAGCTGGCGGAGCGGGTCCGGCGGGCGGGGCTCCCCGGCCACCTGCCGGTGGCGCTCGGCGGGGTCACCGGGGCGCTGGGACTGGCGGAGGCGGGGGCGGCGCGCCTGCACCTCCACCTCACCCTGCGCGGCCTGCTCTCGGCGGCGGTGCGGCTCGGCGCGGCCGGGCCGCTCGAGGCCCAGGCGCTGCAGGCCGCGCTGGCGGCGCTCGCCGAGGAGGTCCTCGCCGCCTGCGGGCCGCTCCCCCCCGCCGAGGCCGCGCTCACCTCCCCCCTGCTCGAGCTGCTCCAGGCGCAGTCCGATCACCTCTACTCCAGGCTCTTCAGGAGCTGACATGCACCTCCACTCCGGACACGACCACCCCGCCGCCCCCGGCACCTTCGGCGGCCGGGCCCCGCCGCTCCGCCGCGACCTGTCGCGCCGCGCCTTCACCGTCGGGGTCGGCGGGCCGGTGGGGAGCGGCAAGACGGCCCTGGTGCTGGCGCTCTGCCGCCGGCTGCGCGACGCGCTCTCGCTGGCGGTGGTGACCAACGACATCTTCACCCGCGAGGACGCCGAGTTCCTGACCCGCAACCAGGCCCTGCCGGCGGAGCGGATCCGGGCGGTGGAGACCGGGGGGTGCCCCCACGCCGCCATCCGCGAGGACGTCACCGCCAACCTGCTGGCGCTCGAGGAGCTCACCGCCGCGCACCGCCCCGAGCTGCTCTTCCTCGAGTCGGGCGGCGACAACCTGGCGGCCCACTTCAGCCGCGAGCTGGCCGACTACAGCGTCTACGTCATCGACGTGGCCGGCGGCGACAAGGTCCCGCGCAAGGGCGGCCCGGGGATCACCCAGTCCGACCTGCTGGTCATCAACAAGACCGACCTCGCCCCGGCGGTGGGCGCCGACCTCGCGGTCATGGAGCGCGACGCCCGCCGCATGCGCGGCGATGGGCCCTTCCTGTTCGCCCAGGTGACGCGCGGCCCGGGGGTGGAGGAGATCGCCGCCGCGGTGCTGCACGCCTGGCGGCACGCCACCGGGAAGCCGCACTGAGCCAGCCGGCCCCGCAGGGGTTGCGTCGCGCCGGTTCGCTGGTAACCTCGCGCGCGTGACGAACGACCCTCGCGCGATCCTGCTCATCCAGTGCCCCGACCGCCCCGGCATCGTGGCGGCCATCTCCAGCTTCCTCTTCGCCCACGGGGCGAACATCACCGACCTCGACCAGCACTCGACCGACGTCGAGCCGGGCGCCTACTTCATGCGCCTCGAGCTGCAGACCTCGCGGCTCGACGTGCCCCTCGACCGGCTGCGCGCCCTCTTCGAGCTGGAGGTGGCCCGCCCGTACGCCATGCAGTGGCGGCTCGACCTCTGCTCGGAGCGCAAGAAGGTGGCGGTGCTGGTCTCGAAGCACGACCACGCCCTGCTCGAGCTGCTCTGGCAGTTCCAGCGCGGCGACCTCGCCGCCGACCTCTCGCTGGTCGTCTCGAACCACCCCGATCTGCGCCAGGCGGTGGAGGGCTTCGGGGTGCGCTTCGAGCACGTCCCCAACAACCGCGAGATGCGGCCGCAGGCCGAGGCGCGCATGGTCGAGCTGCTCGCCGGCGCCGAGCTGGTGGTGCTCGCCCGCTACATGCAGATCGTCTCCTCCGACTTCGCCGAGCGCTACCGGAACCGGCTCATCAACATCCACCACTCCTTCCTGCCGGCCTTCGTCGGCGCCGATCCCTACCGGCAGGCCTTCGAGCGCGGGGTGAAGATCGTCGGCGCCACCGCGCACTACGTGACCGCCGAGCTCGACGCCGGCCCCATCATCGATCAGGACGTGGCGCGGGTGTCGCACCGGAACTCGGTCGAGGACCTGAAGGCGCTCGGGCGCGACCTCGAGCGGCGCGTGCTCGCGCGCGCGGTGCGCTGGCACTGCGAGGACCGGGTCATCGTCCACGGCAACAAGACCGTGGTCTTCGCCGGCGGCTAGGAGGCCCGCTCGCGCCCGGCGGGCGAGGGGGCCGTCGCCGCCGCGGGCGCGGGGCCGCTCGCCGGCGCGGCCCGGACGCCCGCCCGGGCGCGCGCGAAGCGCTGGTGGATCCACTCCAGCAGCCGCGCCGCGGAGGGTCGCTCCCGTCCGAGGAGGGCCAGCCCGGCGACCAGCAGCGGCAGCCCGGGACCGGGCAGGAAGAGCAGCGCGAAGCCGACGGCGCAGAGCGTCCAGCCCGCCGTCTCGACCGCGATGCGGCGCAGGAGCGAGCGTCCGGTGGCGGGCGCGGGGATCACTCCGCGATCTTAATCACGCCTCGCGAAGGCGCGCGCCGCCCCGAGCGGTTAGAATCCACACATGGTCGACGTGGAGATCTACACGAAGAAGGTCTGTCCGTACTGCGTCTCGGCGAAGCGGCTCCTCGACAGGAAGGGCGTGCGCTACCGCGAGATCGACGTGGAGAACGACGATGAGAAGCGGGCCTGGCTGGTCGAGGTGACCGGCCAGAAGACCGTGCCCCAGATCTTCGCCGGCGGAAAGCCGCTCGGCGGGTTCAGCGACATCGACGCCCTCGACAAGGCGGGTGGGCTCGACCCCATCCTGCGCGGAGAGGCGAGCCCGCCCGGCCGGACCGGCTAGAGGCTCAGCGAGACGCCGGCCCGCCCCTCGACCACCCAGACGAAGGTGCCGTTGACGCTGCGCGGCAGCGTCCCGGCCTCGAGGAAGAGCCCCACCCCGGCCAGCTTGAGCT
>JAJXVM010000236.1 GCA_021782135.1 Myxococcales bacterium
TTCACCGTCCCGCTCTTCGAGTGGCTCGGGTGGAGCCGCGTCCACCGGATCGCGAAGAAGCTGCTGCTCGCCCTGACGGTGCTCTCGGTGATGTTCTCCACCATGCACCAGTCGGCGCTCGGGTCGCTGTTCCTCATGGCGCCCGGCAAGCTCCACCCGCTCTGGTACACGCCCTACATCTTCATCCTCTTCTTCGTCACCGCGGTCATCGCCGGCATCTCCATGGTGGTGGTCGAGTCGGCCCTCTCCCACCGGATCTTCCAGGCCCAGTTCGAGGGCCGGCACGTGGACGCCGACGCGCTCACGGTCGGCCTGGGCAAGGCCGGCGCCATCGCGCTCTTCGCCTACTTCTTCCTCAAGCTGCAGACGGTCACCGACAACCACGCCTGGCCCTGGCTCCGGACCGGCTGGGGCGCGTGGTGGCTCGTCGAGGTGCTGGGCTTCGTGCTCCTGCCGTCGCTGCTCTACGCCTACGGCGCGCGCAACCGGAGGGCCGGGCTGGTCCGGGGGGCGGGCGCGATCGCCGTCCTGGGCATCGTGCTCAACCGCGTCAACGTCTCGATCGTCGCCTACAACTGGAACGCGCCCCACCACTACGTGCCCCGCTGGTCCGAGCTGGTCCTCTCGGCCGGGCTGGTGACGCTCGGCGTGGTCCTGTTCCGCTTCGTCGTGAACCGGATGCCCATCCTCCGCCCGGATCCGGCCTACCCGCAGGCGCACTGAGGAGAGCCCATGTCCCACGAGTTCCTGTCGGTCTACCCCGCCAAGCTGATCGAGTACGGTCTCTGCGTCGGCTACCTCCTCGCGTTCGTCGGGTTCTGGAGGTACGTGCACGGCGGCCGGCCGGCGAGCGCCCGCGCCGAGGTCCGCGAGCCGGCCCGCCACGGCGTCTCGGAGTGGTTCACCATCCCCGAGGGCTTCTACCTCCACCCCGGCCACTCCTGGGCCCGCGTCAGCCCCGACGGCCTGGTGACCGTGGGCATCGACGACTTCGCCCACAAGCTCGTGGGGCCGGCGCGGGTCGAGCTGCCGCGCGCGGGCCAGCCGGTGGCCCAGGGCGAGCCGGCCTTCGCGCTGCGCGCCGACACCCGCGCGGTCGAGATGCTCTCGCCGGTGGACGGCACGGTGGTCGAGGTCAACCGGGCGCTCTCCGACGATCCCGACCGGCTCGGCGACACCTACGGGAAGGGCTGGCTGTTCCGGGTGAACCCGCCGCGCTTCTCCGCCAACGCGAAGCAGCTCCTGGACGGCTCCGCCGCCCAGCGCTGGGAGTCGGCCGCGGGCGAGGCGCTCGCGAGGCGGCTCAGCCCGGAGCTCGGGCAGGTGCTGGCGGACGGCGGCACGCCGGTCCGCGGCATCGCGCAGGAGGTCGATCCCGCCGGCTGGGACGCGCTCGCCCGCCGCTTCTTCCTCACCTGAACCACGGGAGAACCGCCATGAGAGCCATGTCGAGGAACGGGGCGCTGCCGATCGTCGCCGCGCTGGCGCTGGGGCTCGCCGGCGCGGGAGCGGCGGCGGACCTGGGGAAGCTCCCCCCGGACGCCGTGCTGCCGCGGGGCGAGGGGAGCCCGGGCCAGGTGACCTTCCGGCACGCCTCGCACGTGGACCCGGCGAGCCCGTCCTGCGTGAGCTGCCACCCGCGGCAGTTCCGCATCCTGGAGCGCGCCGCCACCGCGAGCGGAGCGCCCATCCGCCACGCCGAGATGGAGAAGGGGGCCCTCTGCGGCTCCTGCCACGGCAAGGCGGCCTTCGGCTTCGACCGCTGTGAGCTGTGCCACGAATAGAAAGGGAGGACCTCATGGACGCGATCGTCGGCTTTCTCCAGGCAGCGTTGACCTTCCTCGGCGGGCTGGTGGCGCGGATCGGGATCGTGCTGCTCGCCATGGCCGCGCTCGCCGTCCCCGCTCTCCTGCTGGTGGGCGCGGCGCGCGGCCTGCGCCGGGCTCAGCAGCGGCTCCTCGGCCTCACCCCGGTCGGCCGGCTCACCTTCCGGCCCAGCCTCCACTACGCGCCCGGGCACACCTGGGTGAAGCCGGAGGGCGCGGACCTCCGGGTCGGGATCGACGACCTGGCGCAGAAGATCGTCCCCTGGGCGCTGGCGGTCGAGCTCCCCCGGCCGGGCACCAAGCTGCGCCGCGGGGAGCAGGCCGCGGTCATCTCCTGCGGCGGCAAGCGAATGGGGATCACCGCTCCCGCCAACGGGGTGGTCTCGGCCATCAACTCGGCGGTGGTGCACGACCCGTCCCTCGTGAAGAGCGACACCTATGCCCGGGGCTGGCTCTTCCGGATGACCCCGTTCGACTCGAGCTGGCGCTCCTTCCCGAGCGGAGAGCAGGCCCGCCGCTGGCTCCGCGAGGAGAGCCACCGGCTCGACGAGTACCTCGAGTCGCACCTCGGCCTCGCCGCGGCCGATGGGGGGGCCTGGATCGCTCCGCCGGCTTCGCTCCTCACCGAGGAGCAGTGGAGGGGGCTCATGCGGGCGTTCCTCGGCGCGTCGCCGGGGTCCTCCCAGGCTGCCGGCGAAGGACTCCGACCTTTGGGGGAGCCGCCGGTAAGCGGCTTAACGTAGGCCAAAAACTACAACGCAGAATGTGCGCCGGGCGCGCGGAAAAGAACCTCCGCGCGCCCCAATTGCGTTCACCCTTACCCGGTTTTTCGAGGGCCCCGCAAAAAGCGGAAAACGTTGTGTTTCAGCGTGAAAAATGTGGTCGCCGCGCAAAGGCGGACCCTCGACAGCGCAATCTCAAAGCGGTATTCCTACCCCCGTCGAAGCCCGGAAGCTCAATCACCCCGACTTTTGGGGGGGGAACCCAGGATGCTCAAGCCAAGTTTGCTCCCGCTCGTCGCGCTGCTCGCGTTCACCGCGAGTGGAGCCCGGGCGGGCATTCCCGCCGAGCAGGACGACTGCCTCGGCTGTCACGGCAGCGATCCGTCCATGACCATGGACCTGCCGAGCGGCGAGAAGCTGCCCCTCTACGTGGACACCGCCAGGTTCGCCCAGTCGGTGCACGGCGAGATGCTCCGCTGCGCCGACTGCCACTCGGACAAGACCGGCTACCCGCACCACTCGAAGCCGTTCAAGAGCCGGCGCGACGTGACGGTGGCCTACTACGAGCAGTGCAAGTCCTGCCACTTCGCCAACTACACGAAGACGCTCGACGGCGTGCACTTCGCGGTGCTGGCGAAGGGGAACCAGAATGCGGCGCTCTGCGTGGACTGCCACGGCTCGCACGACATCACCCACCCCACCGAGCCCCGCGCGCGCATCTCCGCCACCTGCGCCCACTGCCACCAGAAGGAGTCGGCCGTCTACGTGAAGAGCGTCCACGGCAAGGCGCTCGCCGAGCAGAACCCGGACGTGCCGGTCTGCACCGACTGCCACCGGGCCCACGACATCGCCGACCCGCGCGACGGCAAGCTCTCGATGCGCACCCCCGAGATCTGCGGGCGCTGCCACACCAACGCCAAGCTGATGGGCAAGTACGGCCTCTCCACTCACGTGGTGGACACCTACCTCGCCGACTTCCACGGCATGTCGGCCTCGCTGCAGCGCAAGACCAAGGGCGGGCCGAAGGGCATGGTGGCCGCGGTCTGCACCGACTGCCACGGCGTGCACGACATCCTCTCGGCCAAGGACCCCGGGTCGCGCACCGTCAAGGCCAACCTGGTGCAGACCTGCCGCAAGTGCCACCCGGGCGCGAACGAGAACTTCCCGGCGGCCTGGCTCTCGCACTACCAGCCGAGCTGGAACAAGGCGAGCCTGGTGTACGGCGTGCAACTCTTCTACAAGTTCCTGATCCCCTTCATCCTCGGGTCGCTGGCGCTGCAGATCGCCCTGCACCTGTGGCGGGTGGTGGTGAACCGATGAGCACTCCAGCAGCGCAGCGTTCCGAAGAGATCGTCCGCTTCACGATGGCACAGCGGGTCGAGCACCTGGTGACCATCTTCACCTTCACCGGGCTCTGCCTCACCGGCCTGCCGCAGAAGTTCTACTCGAAGGGCTGGGCCCAGTGGATGGTGGATCACCTGGGCGGCATCGACCAGACCCGCTGGATCCACCGGGCCATCGGGCTCCTGTTCGTCTCCGCCACCGTGGTGCACCTCGCCGGCGCGCTCAACGCGCTCCTCTCCCGGCGGAGCGGCTTCACCATGGTGCTCAACAAGAAGGACTTCCAGGACTGCGTGCTGCAGCTCCGCTACTACCTCGGGCTCACCGACGAGCACCCCAGGTACGACCGCTTCGACTACAAGCAGAAGTGGGAGTACTGGAGCCTGTTCCTCGGGAACATCATCATGGGCCTCTCCGGGCTGATGCTCTTCTTCCCGACCGTGTTCGCGCGGGTGCTGCCGGGCCAGATCATCCCCGCGGCCAAGGTGGCCCACTCGAACGAGGGACTCATGGCCTTCTTCGTGATCGCGGTGTGGCACATCTACAACGCCCACCTCCAGCCGGACGTCTTCCCGTTCGACGGCAGCATCTTCACCGGCCGGATCAGCCGCGAGCGGATGCTCCACGAGCACCCGCTCGAGCTGGCGCGGATCGAGGGGCGGGCGCCGGACACGCACGACGGCCATCGCGGCCACGATGCCGAACGCAGGGTGGTCTGAGCTCGCGAGCCAGTCGATCCTCCACACCTTCATCGGCGCCCTCTACGTGGAGGCGCTGGTGAGGGGGTGGAGGATCCGTCACCCCGGCCAGCGCATGGCCTTGCGCCTCGTGGCGCTCTCCACCCCCCTGGTGCTCGTCCCGGCGCTGGTGTGGCTCTACCCGGCGCGGCGCAGCCCGGGCTTCCTCGACGGCGAGGCCCTCTTCGCCGGCCGGCACTGGGACGAGCTGCGGATCCTGGGCCTCGGGCTGAACCAGCTCTGGCTCGCGGCCTTCGCCCTCGCCGGGACGCTCCTCTTCCTGATGGACCTCCTCCCCCTCTTCCGGCGGCGGAGGGACGAGTGGCCGGGCACCGCGCCGCCGGTGGAGGTGGCGGGGTCCGTGTCGGAGCTCGCGCGCCAGATGCGCCTGCCGCTCCCGGCGATCCACTTCCGCGAGACCCGCCAGCCGTTCCTGTTCTGCACCGGCGTGCGCCGGCCGGCGCTGGTGATCTCCCGCGGCACCCTCGACATCCTCGACCCGGAGGAGCTGCGCGCCGCCCTGGCGCACGAGCTGGCGCACCTCTCGGAGCGCGACCCGGCCGCGTCGTGGGGGCTCATGGGGGCCCGGGCCCTGCAGTTCTTCAACCCCGCCTTCCAGGTGGTGGCGCGCGCGCTGGCGCGCGACGCCGAGTGGCGCGCCGACGAAACGGCGGCGCGGGTCTGCGGGGACCGGCTGGCGCTCGCGTCCGGGCTGCTCAAGCTCTACCGCGCCACCGAGGGGCTCCCCCCCGCTCCCGGCCGCGGCAACCTGCCGCTCGGCGGCGCGCTCACCGGGCCGCTCGCCGAGGCGCGCGCCCTCGACATGGAGAGTCGCTGCCGGCGCCTGCTCGAGCCGGCCTCGCGCCCGGCCCCCTGGGGCGCGCCGCGGGTGCTCGCGATCTTCTCGGCCCTCGCCTG
>JAJXVM010000009.1 GCA_021782135.1 Myxococcales bacterium
CGGCGCCGGGCGCGGCGGCCGCCGGCGCGGAGCCCGCCCAGGCGCCGAGGACCAGCCCCAGAGCCATCGCGTGCCCGCCCGGGAATCTCATGTCCGCTCCAGCGCAGGTTAGGCGGGAGCGGGGAGGGCGCGCCACGGCCAGGTGGGGCCGCGCGGCCGCGAAGACGAGCGGAGCCGGGCCCACGCGCCGGTGGCGCGGAGGGGCCCGGCCCGCCGGGAGCGCCTGGGCTAGTTGCCGTTCAGGTAGTGCTCGAGGTTGCTGAAGCCGTCCGACTGGATGATGGGCCCGTCGGTGGGGTCGTTCGGGTTGAGGCCGTGGGCGGTCTCGTACGCATCGGGGATCCCGTCCCCGTCGGTGTCGGTGCAGGCGGTCCCGGCGGCGATGACGGGGAATCCGCCGGGGTTGTAGTTGCTGACGTAGGACTGATCCACCAGCGCCGCGCTCGGGTTGGACAGGACGTAGCTCACCATGCGCTCGTCCGAGGCGTCGCGGTTCAGCACCCAGTTCCCGTTGCAGTCGAGCCGCTCCGAAGACCCGACCGGATTGGCGGCCGTGTCGGGCAGCATCGCGTCGAGCAGGTTCTGCCCGTTCCCGGTCAGGATCAGGGGAGTGATGGCGACGCCGTTGTTCGACTGCGTGGGAGGAAGGCCCGTTCCGGCCGGGCTGGTGGCGGCGAGCAGGGGGCTCGAGCGCTTCCAGTCGAGGCTGCCCGGGTTCTGGAGGACCGCCCCGGAGTTGGCCGGCGTGAGCGGCCGCCCGTCCGGGATCCAGATGGGGTGGTACGCGGAGGCGGTGGTGCTGCTGCAGAGGACGCCCGGATACCCGCACTGGCTCGCGCCCTCGTACTCGCTGTAGGCGACGAGGTTGTCCCAGTCGTTGCTGCCGACGCTCGTCTGGCCGGGGCCGACGTTGTTCGCCACGTACACCGAGGGGGTGCCGGCCGAGCCGCACGAGGTGCAGGTCGGGTTGGCGTCGAACTTGTTGATGGTGAGCGGGCGCGGGATCGAGGCGCCGTACTGGAAGGCGGGGCCCTGGAACCAGTAGTTGCCGACGAAGTCCGCGGAGGCGCCGCCGCCCACTCCCGAGGCCCACGAGAGCCAGTTGAAGAAGACGTTGTTCACGATGCGTCCGCTCTTCGACTTGAACAGCGGGAAGCGGTGGTTCGCGTTGGCGACGTAGTTGTGGTGGAGGTCGATGTCCGTCATGGTGTCGGCGGCGGACTGGGTGTCGGATCCGGTCAGGATGCCGGTGTCGAAGCAGGAGGGCGACCCGACGCCCTCGCCGACGATCGAGTAGCTCAGGGTCACGTTGCTCACGTCGCCCGTGTTGTTGGGCCAGAGCGAGATGGACTTGTCCATGCCCCAGACCGCGGTGACGTGGTCCAGGATGAGGTTGTGCCCCTGGTAGACGGTCACGTTGACGCCGCACTCCATGCTGGAGGAGATGGCGTACTGGTTGTACCCGCGCCAGAGGCGGACGAAGCGCATCGTGACGTCGTGGGCGCCGTCGACCACGATCATGTTGTTCGCGCCGCCGGACGAGGTGGGGAGCCCGATGGTCCCGGCGCTCGTACCGGAGCCGCCGGCGATGGCGATGCCGCCTCCGGGCGCGGTCTGCCCGGCCACCGTGAGGTAGGAGTTGGCCGAGCCGAGGTAGATGGGCGAGGAGAGCGTGATGACGCCGCTCACCTGGAACACGCAGGTGCGCGCGCCGGTGGCCTGCATGCAGGCGCGCAGCGAGCCGGTGCCGGAGTCGTTCAGGTTGGTCACCGGGATGACGGCGCCGCCGCGGCCGCCGACCGACAGCGCGCCGCCGCCCTGGGCGCCCAGGAACGCGGGCACGATCCCGTTCGTCGGGGCCGTGGTGGTCGTGGTGCTGGTCGTCGCCGGGGCGCTCACCGTCACCGTGGCGCTGCCGCTCTGGGTGGGGGCCGCCGCGCTGGTGGCGACCACGTGGTAGGTGCCGGCCGCGGAGGGCGCGGTGTAGAGGCCGGTCGAGGTCACGGCGCCGCCGGCCGAGCCCTCCTGTACGCTCCAGCTCACCGCGGTGTTCGTGGACCCCGTCACCGTGGCGCTGAACTGCGCGGTCCCGCCGGTGGACGCGGCCGCGGTCGTCGGAGCCACGGCGACCGCCACGACCGTGGGGGTGGTCGTGGTGGTGGCCGGCGCGGTCACCGTGACCGTCGCGGTGCTGCTCTGGGTCGCGTCCGCCTGGCTCGTCGTCACGACGTGATAGGTCCCGGCGGTCGCGGGCGCGGTGTAGAGGCCGGTGGCGTCGATCGTGCCGCCCGCCGCGCCCTCCTGCACGCTCCAGGTCACCGCGGTGTTCGTCGAGCCGGTGATGCTGGCCGTGAACTGCGCGGTCCCGCCGGTGGAGACGGCCGCGGTCTGCGGCGTGACCGCCACCAGGACCGGGGTGGCGGCGGGGGTGGCGCCGGGCGCGAGGGTGACCGCGAGCTCGGTCACCGAATCCCAGTCGTTCTGGCTGTTGCCGTTCACCGTGAGCTTCAGGTACCGGGCGCTCGCCGCCGCGAAGGAGTAGCTCTCGAACTGCAGCGTCGTCCCGGAGGAGGTCCCGTCGTAGACGGTCGTGAAGTTGCTGCCGTCGGTGCTGACGCCGATGCTGAAGTAGTACTGCCGGAAGCTGCCGCGGTACCAGGCGACCTGCAGTCCCTGCACGCTCTGGACGGCGCCCAGGTCGGCGGTGATCCACTGCCCGCTGCCCTGGGTGGACCAGCGGGTGGCGAAGTTCCCGTCCACCGCGGAGGACGCCGGGTAGGCCGGCTGGGCGGCGCTCGCGGTGACCGAGACGATGCCGCCGTTGTTCACGAGGGCGTACGCCTGGCTCGCGAACGGCCCGGTCCCGTCGTCGCTCGCGCTCGTGTTGTCGTGACCGCCGGCGCAGCCGAACTGGATCACCAGCGCCGACGCGATCAAGACTGCCATTCCTCTCTTCAATTCCGTTCCTCCTGGGCTTGGCTGCCCGTCCGGTCCTCCGACCGGGGCTGCTCGGCCGGAGCGCGACCGCCTGGTCGCCACCCCGGTGAGCTTTCGCCGGCCTGGTGTCACACGAGTACCCGACACCCGCGTGGGGAGTCAAACCACACCCATATGGGTAAAACATGGGGAGAAATGTCGCACCAGCGCTCGGAGGGCGGCCGATCGAGCGAGCGCCCTCACGGGTGGACGTAGAGCGTACCCAAGCCAGGTCAGCCGGTTAGCGGGGCAGCGAGTGTAGGTCGAGCTCCGGAAACCCGCGCCGCGGGCCGACATCCCCCCAGCTCCGCGCCTGGCGGCTCCATTTTCGCTGGGTGAAACGAACCCCCTGAGCGCGATCGGTGCCCGATCGCGCGGATCCGGACGCAGGGTCCGCGGACGCGCGCGGGGGCGTCCGCGGTCGCGCTCGACCCGCGCGCGGTCGCCGCGTCCCTGCCGAGGCGGCGCACCGCTCGCGCCGGAGCATTACGTTTCTGGCGCCATGGCCCCGCTCGGACGGCGCGCATTCCTCAAGTCCACGGCCCTGCTCGCGGTCTCCGCCGCGGGCTGCGCGCTGGCCGAGGCGGGCGAGGAGCTGAGGGTGGAGCGGGTCTCGCTCGCGACGCCCGCCCTGGATCCGGCCCACGACGGGCTCCGCGTCGCCCAGCTCTCGGACGTGCACGTGGGGCCGCTCACGCCGCCGGAGCGGATCCGGGCGGCCATCGAGGAGGCGAACCGCTTCCGCCCCGACCTCGTGGTGCTCACGGGCGACTTCCTCAGCTACTACTACCGGCTCCGGAAGCACTCGAGCCCGCGCCTCGTCACCGAACAGCTCGGCGGGCTCGACGGGCCCGCGATCGCCGTGCTCGGGAACCACGACCACTACTCGGACGCCGTCGGCGCCGCGCAGGCGCTCGAGGGGCTCGGCTACGGCGTGCTGCGCAACGAGAACACCGCGATCACCCTGCGGGGCGCCCCGTTCACGGTGGTCGGCATCGACGACCTCTCCACCCGACACGCCGAGCCGGCGCGCGCCATGAGGGGCGCTCTCGCGCGCGGCTCGCGCCTCTACCTCGCCCACGTCCCCGCCACCGCCGAGGCGCTCGTGCCGCTCCGCCGCCCGGCCCTGGTCCTCTCCGGCCACACCCACGGCGGCCAGCTCAACTTCCCGCCGTTCTCCGCCATCCCGTACCGGGCCGGGCGCTACCGGCTCGGCCCGGTCCAGCTCTACGTGAGCCGCGGCCTCGGGAACAGCTGGTTCCCCTTCCGCGTGAACGCGCCGCCCGAGGTGACGCTGCTCACGTTGCGCGCGCTCCCCGCCTGAACCGCGCCGCTCCCACCTTGGCGCCCCCTCCCGCGGCCCCTTCTGCTAGAAACGTCTGGCTCATGACCTCCCGCGTTCTGGCCGCCGCGTTCGCGATCACGACGCTCGCCGGTTGCATCCTGCCGGCGACGAAGCTCGATCCCGACGCGCTGGAGAAGAGAGGGGAGGGGAAGCACCCGGAGCAGCCGGCGGCCTTCCGGGTCCAGGAGATCGACCCGCCGCTCATGGCCCAGCTGGCCCGCGCCGAGCTCGCGGCCCGCCATCCGGCGCCGCCCGATCCCGCCGGGCCGCTGGCCCGGTCCTACGAGTACCGGGTCGCGCCCTACGACGTGCTCACGGTGATCGTCTACGACCACCCCGAGCTGACCATCCCCGCCGGCCAGTTCCGCACCCCCGAGAACACCGGGTACCCGGTGGCCTCCGACGGCTTCATCTACTTCCCGCACGTGGGTCGGCTCAATGTGGGTGGACTCACGCTCGAGGAGGCGCGCCGGCTGCTGACCGAGAAGCTCGCGGTGGTGGTGCACTACCCCCAGCTGCAGGTGCTCGTGGCCGCCTACCGCGGGAAGCACTTCCAGGTCTCGGGCGAGGTCCTCGGCGCGGGCACGTTCCCCATCGCCGACGTGCCGATCCGGGTCCAGGACGCGCTCGGCCTGGCGCGCGGACCCACGCCGGAGGCGGACCTCGAGCACGTGATCCTCTCGCGCGACGGCCGGCGCTACGTCCTCGACGCCCAGGCGCTGGAAGAGCTGGGCGACGTCTCCCAGAACTGGCTCATCCAGGGCGGCGACGTCCTACACGTGCCCGACCGGAGCCGGAACAAGGTGTTCGTGGTGGGCGAGGTGCGGCTGCCGCAGTCCCTGCAGATGGTGAAGGGGCGCATGATGTTGGCGGAAGCGCTCTCCTCGAGCGGATGGCTCGATCCGCTGGCCGCCAACCCCGCGCAGATCTTCGTCCTGCGCGGCACCTACGAGGCGCCGCAGGTCTACCGGCTCGACGCCAGCCACGCCGACGCCATGCTGCTCGCCGCGCGCTTCCGCCTGAGGCCGCGCGACGTGGTCTTCGTCGCCACCGCCGGCATCGCCCGGTGGGACCGCTCGCTCGCGCAGATCATGCCGACCGTGCAGACCATCTGGCAGAGCTACGACATCCTCTACCGCAGCACGGTCGTCCAGTAGCCCGGCCGCCGCGCCGGCGGCCCGCGGCCCCGGTCCCCGGCGGTCTCCCGCGTCGAGCCGCGCGAGACCGACCGGCGGTTCGCCTCGCCGGAAATTGGCGGTCCGCCGTCGCGAGGGAGTAGATATCGCCTCACGACGGGAGCCTTCATGTCCGAGGCGCTGGAGCTGACCTACGAAGAGGTGGTGACCGCCGGTCGGCTGCTCTTCGGCGCCTCCTTCGTCGCGCACGGCCGCTGGCGCGATGGTCTGCGCGATGCGTTCCGGCGGCGCGCCCTCGAGACCCACCCGGACCGCGCGCTCGCGCTCGGCCGCGACGCCGGCGAGCTCGCCGCGGAGTTCCGGGCGGTCTCCGACGCCTACCGCGCCCTCTCCGGGCTAGGGGTGGTTGCGGGCTCTCGCCGGGCTGCGGCGCGGCCCCCGCCGGTCCACCGCCCGGGACGCCCCGGACCCGAGCGCAAGTCCGGGCGCGCCGGCGGCGCGGCTCGGCGGACGCATGCGCCCCGTCCGGCTCCGTCCACCAGGGCGGCTCCCTCGGCCGCTCCGCCCCGAGAGCCCGCCGCCGAGCGGGACGGGGGTGCCGCCCGCCCGGGCTCATGCCTCTTCGTGCCTCGCCGGAGGCTCAGGCTGGCGGAGTTCCTCTACTACACCGGGCGCGTGCCCTGGCCCGCCCTGGCCGAGGCGATCGCCTGGCAGCGGCGGCAGCGGCCGGCGCTCGGGAGCATCGCCGTGGACTTCGGCTTCCTAACCCCGGCCGAGGTCTCCGAGCTGCTCTGCCGGCGGCTCTCCGACGCGGAGTTCCGGGTTCCGTTCGGGGAGTACGCGGTGCGCGAGGGCTATCTCACCCCGTTCCAGCTGCTCGCGGCCCTCGGGCGCCAGCTCCGCCTGCAACGCCCCATCGGGCGCTTCTTCGTCGAGCGGGGGCTCGTGGCCGAGGCCGAGCTCGAGGCGGCCCGCCACGGCCTGCTCTCGCACAACCTGCGCTGGAGCTGACCACTTCCCGCGGCGCGCGCGGCCGTGTACGCTGGAGCCCACAGAGAGATGACTCCGAGCCCCGGCTCCTAAACCCTCGTGCGAGGGCAGGGAGCCTGGGCCGTGGGCGGCGCGAGCGCTTCCCACCGGGGCGAGGGCGGAAACGGCCTCGCCTCCCCGGATCTGGAAAGGGGCATCGTGCCGCACCTCGAGGATGCCTTCGGGCGCCGCTTCCGCTACCTGCGCCTGTCGGTCACCGACGCTTGCGGGTTCCGCTGCGCCTACTGCCTGCCCGATGGCTACCGGCCCTCGGCCGACGCGCCGTCGCCCCTCTCCGTCGCGGAGGTGAGGCGGCTGGTCGGCGCCTTCGCCGCGCTCGGGGTCGAGAAGGTCCGGCTCACCGGCGGCGAGCCGACCGCGCGCGGGGACCTGCTCGAGCTGGTCGCCGCGGTGGCGGCCACTCCGGGAATCCGCGCCGTGGCGCTCACCACCAACGGCCAGGGGCTCGCGCGGCTCGCCCGGCCGCTGCGGCAGGCCGGGCTCACCGCGGTCAACGTGAGCGTGGACAGCCTGGACGAGCGCCGGTTCGAGCAGGTCACCGGCCGGCCGCTGCTGCCGCGGGTGCTCGCGGGCGTGGACGCGGCGTTGGCCGAGGGCTTCGCCGCGGTGAAGGTGAACGCGGTCCTCCTGCGCGGGCTCGAGGAGCCCGAGCTCGACCGCTTCCTCGAGTGGACGCGCCGCTCCCCGCTGTCGGTCCGGTTCATCGAGCTGATGCGGACCGGCTGCAACCGGAACTTCCACGAGGCCAACCATCGGCCGGTGGACTGGCTGGAGGGGCTGCTGGCCGCGCGCGGCTTCCGCCCCGTGCCGCGCGGCCCGGCCGATGGTCCGGCCGTGGAGTACCGGCACCCGGAGCACGCCGGCCGCGTGGGGATCATCGCGCCCACCTCCGCGCACTTCTGCGAGGGCTGCAACCGGCTGCGGGTCTCGAGCCGAGGGGCGCTCCGGCTCTGCCTGTTCGGGGACGCCGAGGTGCCGCTGCGGCCGCTGCTCGGGTCCGACGAGCTGGCGCTTTCGCTGCGGGCGCGGCTGGCGGAGCTGGTCGGAGAGAAACCGCGGGCGCACCGGCTCGCCGAGGGGCGCTCCGGGCTCGCCTGGAACCTGGCCGGCATCGGCGGGTGAGAGGCGCCGATGCCCGCGCCCCTTCCTGGGCGGATGGCGGCGGCGCCGAGCTAGCGGACTCCACCGGTCGGTGCCAGAGCGGGTAAGCCGAGCCCGAACAGTCCGTCCGGGTTGGCTCGATTCGAGCATCAACAGCAAGTCACCCTCGTTTGGGGAGGACGCGCGGAGGCAAAACCTGCGCTGGCGTCGTTCTCCTCTCGAAAGCTCGCAAAACGTGCGCCCGAGGCGCCCGGCTTCAGGAAGGAACACCAGCATGAGTCTCGGCAGAAGGCAGTGGCTGAAGGTCACTGGGAGTGTGGGCGCGGGGCTCGCGCTCGGCGAGCTCGGCTTCCAGGAGAAGGAGGCGCGGGCGGCCACCCGGGCGATGAAGCTGGCGGGCGCGAAGGAGTACACCACCGCCTGCAACTTCTGCTCGTGCGGCTGCGGGATGGTGGCCCACGTCCAGGACGGGAAGCTGGTGGACCTCGAGGGCGACCCCGGCCACGCCGTCAACCAGGGCGCGCTCTGCACCAAGGGCGCCGCCATGCGCGCGACTCACGAGTCGCCGCGCCGGGTGAAGGTGCCGATGTACCGGGCGCCCGGCTCGGATCGCTGGCAGGAGATCACCTGGGACCAGGCCTACGAGAAGATCGCGCGCAAGATCCAGGAGGTCCGCGACCGGACCTGGGTGGCGACGCAGAGGGACGGCGACGTCGAGTACCCGGTGAACCGGACCGACGCCATCGCGCTCCTGGGCGGCGCCCAGAACACCAACGAGGAGTGCTACCTCTTCAACAAGATGGGGCGGCTCTTCGGCACGAGCTACATCGAACATCAAGCGCGACTTTGACACAGCCCCACGGTCCCCAGTCTGGGGGCCTCGTTCGGCCGCGGCGCGATGACCAACAACTGGATGGACCTGCAGCACGCCAAGGTCTTCCTCATCGAGGGCAGCAACTGCGCCGAGAACCACGTCATGGCGCTCAAGTGGATCCGCAAGGCGCAGGAGAACGGCGCCGTCGTGATCCACGTCGATCCGCGCTTCAACCGGACCTCGTCGATGGCGGACATCTACGCCCGCATCCGGCCCGGGGCGGACATCGCCTTCCTGTCGGCGGTGATCCACCACGTCATCGAGAACCGGCTCTATGACGAAGAGTACGTGAAGCTGCACACCAACGCGCTCTACGCCGTGAGCGACGAGTTCGGCTTCGCCGACGGCCTCTTCACCGGGTTCCACGAGGACAAGCACAAGTACGACAACGCCTCCTGGGGCTACGACCTCGACGCCAGGAAGAAGCCGCGCCAGCTCGCCAGCCTCGACGACCCGCGCTGCGCCTTCGCGAAGCTGAGGCAGCACTTCAGCCGCTACACCCTCGAGGTGGGCGAGCAGATCTCGGGCGTCCCCGCCGCCCAGATCCGGCTCGTCGCCGAGACCATGGCGAAGAACAGGCCGGGCACCATCCTGTACGCGCTCGGGATGACCCAGCACACGGTCGCCATCCAGAACATCCGCTGCTACGGCATCCTCCAGATGCTGCTCGGCAACATGGGCAAGATGGGCGGCGGCGTGAACGCGCTGCGCGGCGAGCCCAACGTGCAGGGCGCCTGCGACATGTCGGTGCTGCACGGCTACATGTTCGGCTACCTCAACTACCCGATGCACGACCAGCCCACGCTCGAGGCCTGGACCCGGGACAACGGCACCTTCCGCGCGAAGATGACGGTGAACGGGCTCAAGGCCTGGTTCGGCGACAACGCGCGGAAGGAGAACGACTTCGGCTTCGGCTGGCTCCCGAAGAAGGACGCCGGCCAGGACTACACGGTCTACGGCATCTTCGAGGCGGCCCTGGCCGGCAAGATGAAGCTGCTCTGGACCATGGGCCAGAACCCGATGGTCACCAACGCCAACCTGAGCATGGTCGAGGCGGGCCTCGCGGCGCTCGACATGCTGGTGGTGCAGGAGCTCTGGGAGACCGAGACCGCCGCCTTCTGGCAGCGGCCCGGCGTCGACCCGAGGTCGATCCAGACCGAGGTGCTGCTCCTCCCGGCGGCCTATTTCATGGAGAAGGAGGGCACCATCACCGGCTCCGGCCGGCTGGTGCAGTGGCGCTACGCCGGGGTGAAGCCCCCGGGGCAGGCGAAGCCCGACCTCGAGATCATGGACACGGTCTTCCGGAAGGTGCGGGAGCGCTACCAGGGCTCGACCAACCCCAAGGACCAGGCCATCCTCCAGGCGACCTGGGGCTACGGCGGCGCGGAGGACGTGCTCGAGGAGATCAACGGCAAGAACCTCAAGACCGGGGAGCTGGTGAAGAAGATCCCCGACCTCGAGGCCGACGGCTCCACCTCCTCGGGCGTCTGGCTCTACGCCGGCGTCTTCGGCGGCGGGAAGAACCTCTCCAAGCGGCGCGACCTGAAGGATCCCTCCGGGCTCGGCACCTACCCCGGCTTTGCCTGGACCTGGCCCGGCAACATGAAGGTCCTCTACAACCGGGCCTCCTGCGACGCGAGCGGCAAGCCCTGGCCCGGCACGAAGCCGCTCATCTGGTGGGACGAGGTCCAGAAGAAGTGGACCGGCAACGACACGCCGGACGTGCCGGTGGCGACCGACGGCCCGGAGACGCCGAACGGCCAGAAGCCGTTCCGCATGAACGCCGAGGGCGTGGGCCGGCTCTTCGCCGCGGTCTACAAGGATCCGGGCGCGAAGCCGGGAGACCTGCCGCGCGACTCGAGCTACGTGCCCAAGGACGGCCCCATGCCGGAGATGTACGAGCCGGTCGAGAGCCCGACGGTGAACGTGCTCCACCCCAAGGTGGCCGTGAACCCGTGCGTGAAGTACCCGCGCGTCAAGGGGCGGCAGCCCATCGGCACCTCCGGTGACTTCCCCTACGTGCTCATGACCTCGAGCATCGCCGAGCACTGGTGCGCCGGGTCGGTCACCCGCAACGTGCCCTGGCTCAACGAGCTCGTCCCCGAGCCGGTGGTGGAGCTGCCGGAGAAGCTGGCGAAGCAGCTCGAGATCGTCACCGGCGACCGGGTGAAGGTCTGGAGCGCGCGCGGCGAGGTGGTGGTGAAGGCGCTGGTGACGAAGCGCATGCAGCCGCTGCTCATCAACGGCAAGGAGGTCACCACCGTCTGGATGCCCTACAACTGGGGCTTCAAGGGGCTCTCGACCGGACCCTCGACCAACTACCTGACCATCGACGCGGTCGATCCCGGCGCCGGGACGCAGGAGACCAAGGCGTGCCTCGTCAACCTCAAGAAGGTGGAGGCCCAGCGGAACGCCTGAGCGCGCCGCTCGAGGACACGACCATGAGCAAGAGCTATCTCGTCGACACCACGAAGTGCGTCGGGTGCCGGGCCTGCCAGACCGCCTGCAAGCAGTGGAAGGATCTGCCGGCCGAGCGCACCGAGCTCAACCGCCGGACGGGGAACTTCCAGAACCCGACCACCCTCTCGGCCAGGACCCTCACCGTGGTGCAGTACCACGAGCTCGAGGACGACCGGGCGCCGGGCGGGCTCCGCTACCTCTTCGCCAAGCGCCAGTGCATGCACTGCGAGGAGCCGGCCTGCGTCGCGGCCTGCCCGGTCACCGCCATCCACAAGACGGCGGAGGGGGCGGTCGCCTACGACGAGTCGAAGTGCATCGGCTGCCGCTACTGCATGTGGGCCTGCCCCTGGGGCGTGCCCACGGCGGAGTGGGACTCGCTCGCGCCGCGCATCCACAAGTGCGACATGTGCCACGAGCGGCTGCGGCTCTCGCCGCCCTCGGAGCTGAACGGGCAGCCGCTCCCGGCCGAGGAGGCGGGGCGGCTCGCCGCCCTCTCTTCCCTGCCGGCCTGCGTGAAGACCTGCCCCGCCGGCGCGCTCCAGTTCGGCGAGCGCGAGGCGCTGCTCGCCGAAGCGAAGGAGCGGATCCGCAAGAACCCCGGCAAGTACGTGGACCACGTCTACGGCGAGCGCGAGGCCGGGGGCACCAACGTGCTCTACCTCTCGCCGGTGCCGTTCGCGAAGCTCGGATTCCCCGAGGTCGGGACCGAGCCGTACCCGCGCTACAGCAAGGTCGCGCTCGGCGCCGTCCCGCCGGCGGTGGTCGGCGTGGGCGCGGTCCTCGGCGGCGCCTACGCGCTCCAGAAGCGGAAGGCGGAGGTCGCGAAGGAGGCGGCCCTCGCCGCGCCCGCGGCGGCCAACGCCGCGAACGCGCACGAGCAGCACCACCCGCGCTTCGAGCCGCTCCAGGAGAAGCTCTGGACGCCGGCGAACCTGGCCCTGGCCGCGCTCATGGCCTTCGGCGCGCTCTCGTTCCTGGCCCGCTTCGCCCTCGGCCTCGGCAAGGCGACCCACCTCTCCGACACCTACGCCTGGGGCCTCTGGATCGTCTTCGACCTGGTCTGGATCGCGGTCGCGGCGGGCGCCTTCGTCACCGCCGGCCTCATCTACGTGCTGCAGCGCAAGGATCTCTATTCCATCGGCAGATCCGCGGTCCTCATGGGGTTGTTGAGCTACTCCTTCGTGACCGTCACGCTGCTCGCCGACCTGGGCCTGCCGTGGCACTTCTACCAGCTCGGCCTGCAGGCGCCGGAGCACTCGGCCATGTTCGAGGTCTCCTGGTGCGTGGGGCTCTACGTCACCGTCCTGCTCCTCGAGTTCCTGCCGGTGCCGTTCGAGCGATGGGGGCTCGCGAAGGCCGCCGAGGCCTGGCGAAAGTACGCGCCGGTCTACGTGGTGGGCGCCCTCTCGGCCTTCGTGTACCTGCTCTCGCGCAAGGTGATCTGGTCGGCGCTGGCGCTGGCCGTCTTCGGCTTCCTCGCCTACGCGTTCCGGCAGCCGAAGGGGCGCAAGCCGGAGCCGATCCTGCTCGCGATCGCCGCCGTCACCTTCTCGACCATGCACCAGAGCTCGCTCGGCTCGCTGATGCTGCTCATGCCGGACAAGCTCGATCCCCTCTGGTGGTCGCCGGTGATGCCGCTGCTGTTCCTGCTCTCCTCGGTCGCGGCCGGCCTGGGCCTGGTGGTCCTGGTGGAGATGTGGATCGCCAAGGCGTGGCGGCGCCCGCTCCGGCTGGGCCAGCTCGCCGCGCTGGGGCAGGCCGCCTTCTGGGCGCTGCTGGTGTACCTCGTCGCCCGCTTCGCCGACCTCGCCGTGCGCGGGGAGCTGGGCAAGGTGGCGAGCGACCCGAAGGGCGGGCTGTTCCTGGTCGAGGTGGTCCTGGGCGGGCTGCTGCCGCTGGCGCTCCTCTCGCGGAAGGGGCTGCGCGAGAAGCCGGGCGCGCTCGGGCTCGCGGCCTTCCTCACCACCGGCGGCGTGGTGCTGAACCGGGTGAGCGTGGTCATCCTCGGGATGACGCTCCGCGGCCCGATGCCCCAGATCCAGCCGGCGAGCTACTCGCCGAGCGTGTTCGAGTGGGGCATCTCGGTCGGCCTGGTCGCCGCCACCGTCTTCCTCTTCGGGCTCGGCGTCCGGCTCATGCCGGTGCTCCCGGTGGAGGAGGGGCGGGGCGCGCGCAACGAGCCGGGCCCGGTCCAGGGCGAGAAGCCGTACGTCGCCTGAGCCGCGGACGAGAGGGCGTGGGACCAACGATGGACGACACCTGGCAGCGCTGGCTCGAAGCCCACCCGTACCTCGAGCCGGTGGCGCGGGTGGAGGAGCGGGTCGAAGCGGCGCTCGCGGCCGCCGGCCCGGCGCCCGCGCCGGCCGAGCCCGACTGGGAGGCGTACCTGCCGGAGCTCGAGGCCGGCGTGCCGCTCCTGCACAGCGCCGCCGCCGCCCTCGACGCCGCTCCGGCGGTGGCCGCGATCCTGGAGGGGCTGGTGCCGCGGCTCGCGGACGCGGCGCTCCCGGACAAGCTTCGGCGGGACTGCCACGAGCTGGCCGCCGAGTGGCGGGCGGCTCCCGGCGCTCGGCTCGCGGCGGTCCGCTGGGCGCTCTCCGGCGGCGAGGGCGCCGCTCCCGGCAGGGCGGGGCTGGTGCGCTACCTCGCCTGGCGCGCCGCCGCCTGGGCGCTCGCGCCCGTCGTGGCCCGCTTCGCCGGCCAGCGGGACGAGTCGCGCTGGGGGCACGCCCACTGCCCGACCTGCGGCGCGCTGCCGGTGATGGCCTGGCTCGCCCCGGGCGACGGCGCGCGCGAGCGGAAGCTGGCCTGCGGCCGGTGCCGGACGCGCTGGGCGTTCGAGCGGGTCGGGTGCCCGTACTGCGGCGGCCTGGATCCTTCGAAGCGGTCGATCCTCGCGCCCGAGGGGGAGGGCGGGCTGCGGCTCGACGTCTGCGAGGAGTGCCGGGGGTACCTCAAGACCTTCGCCGGGGAGGGCGATCCTTCGTTCCTGCTCTCCGACTGGACCTCCCTGCACCTCGACGTCCTGGCTCGGGACCGCGGGTTCCAGCGGAAGGGGGAGTCGCTGTACGAGCTGTGACCCGACCGTGGCTCGCGCGGCCGGCCCAGCGCCGGTCCCGCCGGCCGCGACCCTGCACGGGGATCACGGCCCGGCGCGCCGGGACTAGCTTCTAGGGGCGTGCATCCGTCTCCCCAGCGCCGCCTGCGCGAGTACGCCCTCACGTCCGGCGAGCTGGGCGCCGCGGCGGCGCAGACGGTCATGGTGGCGCTCCTCCCGGTGCTGC
The DNA here is from genome assembly GCA_021782135.1 of Myxococcales bacterium. Lineage (GTDB taxonomy): Bacteria > Myxococcota > Myxococcia > Myxococcales > Anaeromyxobacteraceae > Anaeromyxobacter_B. Next base: position 14,227 of record JAJXVM010000009.1, read on the forward strand.
TCGCTCCGTTCGCGCCCTCGGCCGTCTGGATCGGCTTCGCGGTGGGAGGCGAGGGGATCTTCGCGCTCCTCCTGCCGTTCTGGGTGGGCGCGCTCTCCGACCGGCTTCCCCGGCGCGTGGCCCGCCGCTTCGGGCGGCGCACCTTCTTCCTCCTCTTCGCCGCGCCGCTCATGGCGGCGCCGGTGGCGCTCGTCCCCTGGCTGCGCGGCTACTGGCCGCTCGCCGGGGCGGCGTTCGTCTCGTTCGCCGCCCTGCACGCCTATCTCACTCCCTTCTGGACGCTCCTCATCGACGCGGTCCCGGAGGAGCGCCGTGGGAGGGTGCAGGGCGTGCGCGGCTTCTTCCGGGCCGCCGGCCTGGCTTACGGCCTCGTGGCCGCCGGCCTGCTGTTCGCGATCTGGCGCCCGCTGCCCTTCCTGCTCGCCGGGGCGCTGGTGCTCGCGACCACCGCCGCGACCGCGTACGCCGAGCGCTCGTTCCGCGCCGCTGAGGAGCCGACGCACCGGCAGCGGCTCATGGACGCCTGGAAGCAGGTGGCGGCCCGGCCGGGCGCGGCGGCGCTGCTCCTCGCCGAGGCGCTCTGGAACGCGGCCATCGACGGCATCCGCCCGTACCTGTTCCTCTACACGAAGAACGTGCTCGGGGCCTCGGTGGCCGAGACCTCGCTCGGCCTGGCGCTCCTCGTGGGAGGTCTGGCCGTCGGGTCGGTCGCGGCGGGCCGGCTCGCCGATCGGTACGGCCGGGCGCGGATGCTGGCCATCGGCTCGGGGCTGCTCGCCGCCGGCATGGCCGCCGGCTTCTTCGCGCGCTCCTTCCCGGTGGCCCTGGCGGTGCTGGCGGTGGCGGGCCTCGGCGCCGCCACCGAGCTGGCGCTGCCGTACCCGCTCTTCGCCGAGCTCATGGGCGAGGAGACGGGCGGCGAGCACACCGGGATCTACGTGGTCTCCTACAGCTTGGGCCGGATCCTCGCCCCGCTGCTGGTGGGCGGGGCGGTGGATCTGGGCGCGCGCGCCATGCCCCGGACGCACGGCTACCCGTTCATGTGGCTGGTGGCCGCGCTCTTCGCCGCCGGCGGCTGGGGCGCGCTGCAGTGGTCGCGCCGGGCCGTCCGGCTCGCCGGCGCGCCGGGCGAGGGGCGGGGTAGGATGGAGGCCTCCGCCCGGCCATGATCGACACCCACTGCCACCTCGACGCGCGCGCCTTCGACGAGGCGCTCGACGCGGTGCTCGCCCGCGCCCGGGCCGCCGGGGTGACGGCGCTGGTCGTGCCGGGGGTGGCGCCCGGCGGGTGGGCGGCGGCGGCCCGGCTCGCGGCGGAGGAGCCGGGGGTGCACGTCGCCTTCGGCATCCACCCGCAGCTCCTCCCCCAGGTGCCGGCGCGCGAGGACGACGCGATGCTGTCGGACCTCGAGGCGGCGCTCTCCCGGGGAGGGGCGGTGGCCGTCGGCGAGTGCGGGCTCGACGGCGGCAGCTTCGGCGCCGCGTCCCTGGAGCGCCAGGCGGCGCTCCTCCGCGCCCAGCTCGCGCTCGCGCGGCGCTTCGGGCTGCCGGTGATCCTGCACCTGCTGCGGGCCCAGCACGAGCTGCTGGCGCTCCTGCGCGAGGAGGCGCCGCTCCCGGCCGGCGGCGTGCTGCACAGCTACAGCGGCGGCGCGGAGATGGTGGCGCCGTACGCCGCGCTCGGGCTCCACTTCTCGTTCGGCGGCCCGATCACCTACGACGGCGCCCGCAAGCCGCTCGCCGCGCTGCGGGCCGTGCCCGCGGGCCGGCTCCTGGTCGAGACCGACGCCCCGGACCAGACGCCGCGCCCGCACCGCGGCCGCTGCGAGCCGGCCTTCCTCGCCGAGGTGCTCCGGGCCGCCGCCGCCGCGCTGGGGCGCCCGGAGGAGGAGGTCGCCCGGGAGACCAGCGCCGCCGCGCGCCGGCTCTTCCGGCTGGGCCCGCCTTGCGGATAGCATGCGCGGCCGAATGCCCGCCCCCCTCTCCCCCCGCCTCGACCGCACCGCCCGCGTCCTCGGCCCCGAGGCGATGGAGCGGCTGGCTCGCGCCCACGTGGTGGTGATCGGGCTGGGCGGCGTCGGCTCCTTCGCCGCCGAGGCGCTCGCCCGCGCCGGGGTGGGTCGGCTCACGCTCTGCGACGGGGAGCGGATCGACGAGACCAACGTCAACCGCCAGCTGCACGCGCTCGAGGGCGAGGTGGGCCGCTTCAAGGCGGAGGTGCTCGCCGAGCGCTACCGCCGCGTCAACCCGGCCGCGGTGATCGAGGCGGTCTGCGAGCGCTACGGCGAGGAGACCGCCGAGCGGATCGTGCCCGAGGGGGTCAGCTTCGCCGTGGACGCGGCCGACACCGTGGTGGCGAAGCTCCACCTCATCGCGCGCTGCATCACCCGAGGCATCCCGCTCGTCACCTCGATGGGCGCCGCCCGGCGCATCGACCCGACCGCCGTGGAGGTGACCGACCTCTGCGAGACCCACACCGACCAGCTCGCCAAGGACGTCCGCAAGTACCTGCGCCGCCACCACGGCCTGTCGGCGACCGCGCCCACCGGCGTGCTCGCGGTCTGGTCGCGCGAGCCGCCGCGCGAGACCCTGGCGCTGCCCTGGGACGAGGAGCTGGGCGTGCCGGGGGTTCGGCGCCGCCCGGAAGGGGAGCTGCGGCGCGAGCCCAAGTGCTTCGGCAGCGTGGCCTTCGTGACCGGCGTCTTCGGGCTGGCCGCCGCCGGGGCGGTGATCCAGCGGCTCGCCGGGGTGGAGCCGGCGACCCCGCGCGACCTGCCGGAGCGCGAGCGGAAGCGGAGGACCAAGAAGGTGACGTCACCGCGCCGGCGCTGACGGGCGAGCGCTTCGCCGGGCGGCCGTCTGGCGGGCGACGGGGCGACCCCCGCCCCGCGAGCCGATCCGACCAGCCGTACGCATCCTTTCCTGCGACTCTTCCGCTGGAGGTCGCCGCGTGTGGATCGTCCGCCTGGCCCTGCGCCGGCCCTACACGATCGCGGTGCTGTGCCTCGGGATCGCCATCTTCGGGGCGCTCTCGCTGGCGCGCGCGCGCGTGGACGTGCTGCCGCCGGTGGACATCCCGGTGGTGGTGGTGGTTTGGGCCTACCCGGGGCTCATCCCGGAGGAGATGGAGAAGCGGGTCATCTTCCTCACCGAGCGGGCGCTCTCCACCACCATCAGCGACATCGAGCGGCTCGACTCGCAGTCGATCAGCGGCATCGGGGTGGTGAAGATCTACTTCCAGCCCGGCACCGAGATCGGCTCGGCGGTGGCCCAGGTGACGAGCGTCTGCAACACCATCCTGCGGCTCATGCCGCCCGGGATGACGCCGCCCAACATCCTCCAGTTCAACGCCAGCAACGTCCCGGTGGCCCAGCTCACGCTCTCCGGGCAGGGGCTCGGCGAGCAGGAGCTGTTCGACTACGGCCTGAACGTGCTGCGGCTGCGGCTCTTCACCGTCCCCGGCCTCGCCACCCCGGCCCCGTACGGCGGCCGCCAGAAGCAGGTGATGGTGGACATCGACCCGCGGCGGCTCGCCGCGACCGGCCTCTCGCCGCAGGACGTGGTGAGCGCGCTCCAGGCGCAGAACGTGATCCTGCCGGCCGGCAGCGCCCGCCTCGGCCAGTCCGAGTTCGACGTCCTGCTGAACAACAGCCCCATCCACGTCCCCGAGTTCAACCAGCTCCCCATCCGCGAGGTGAACGGGCGGCTCATCCGGATGATGGACGTCGCCAACGTGCACCAGGGCTACGCCGTGCAGCAGAACGTGGTGCACGTGGACGGCCGGCGCTCCACCTACCTCGCCCTCCTGCGCAAGGCCGGGTCCTCGACCCTGACGGTGGTGGATTCGGTGAAGGAGATGCTCCCCGGCCTGCAGCGCGCCGCGCCGCACGGGCTGACGCTCAAGCTCGACTTCGACCAGTCGCTGTTCGTGCGGGCGTCGGTGCACGAGGTGCTGCGCGAGGCGCTGCTCGCGGCGGCGCTGGTCTCGCTCATGATCCTCTTCTTCCTCGGCAGCTGGCGCGGCATGGTGATCGTCAGCAGCTCGATCCCCATCGCCATCCTGGTGTCGGTCATCGGCCTGTTCCTCCTGAACGAGACCATGAACCTCATGACGCTCGGCGGGCTGGCGCTCGCCATCGGCATGCTGGTGGACGACGCCACCGTGGAGGTGGAGAACATCCACCGCAACAGCGCCATCCCGGGCCCGGACGGCCAGCCGCGCCACCTCACCCGGGTGGTGCTCGACAGCGCGCACCAGATCGCCGTCCCGGCGCTCGCCGCCACCCTCACCATCTGCATCGTCTTCTTCCCGGTGGTGCTGCTCACCGGGCCGGCGCGCTTCCTGTTCCGCCCGCTGGCGCTGGCGGTGGTGCTCGCCATGCTCGCCTCGTACCTGCTCTCGCGCACCCTGGTGCCCATTTTGGCGCGCATGCTCATGGAGCGCGAGCACGCCCACATCGCCGGGGGCCGTCAGGTGAGCCAGCACGCCGGGCCGGTGGCGCGCTTCGCCGCCCGCTTCAACGCCCGCCGCGACGCGCTGTTCGAGCGGCTTCGGGACGGCTACGCCGCCGTGCTCGGGGTGGTCCTGGCCCACCGCGGGAGGGTGGGGGTGGCGGCGTTCCTGCTCATGGTGGCGGGGTTGTCCCTGGTGCGGGTGGTGGGGCTCGACTTCTTCCCCCTGGTGGACACCGGCCAGATGCGGCTCCACTACCGGGCGCCCGCCGGGACCCGCATCGAGGTGACCGAGCAGCAGGTGATCGAGGTCGAGCGCGCGGTTCGCGAGCTGGCCCGGGGCGAGGTGGCGAGCGTCGTGGACAACATCGGGATCCCGATCTCGTACAACCTGGCGTTCGTGCAGAGCAGCAACGCCGGCGGCGAGGACGCCGAGATTCGAATCTCCCTGCGGCCGGGGCACGAGCCGTCGGCGCGCCTCATGGACCGGATCCGGCGGGAGCTGCCGCCGCGGTTCCCCGGCGCCGGGTTCTGGTTCGAGCCCGCCGACGTGGTGAGCCAGGTGCTCTCCTTCGGCCTGCCCGCCCAGCTCGAGGCGGAGGTGGTGGGCCGCGACCCCGAGGTCTCGCTCGGGATCGCGCAGCAGGTCGCGGCCGCGGTGCGGCGCATCCCGGGCGCGGTGGACGTGCACCTCGCCCAGGTGTTCGACCGGCCCGCGCTCCGGATCGAGGTGGACCGGCAGCAGGCGGAGCAGGTGGGGCTCACCGAGCGGGACGTCGCCTCGAGCCTCCTCACCTCGCTCAGCTCGAGCCTGCTCACCGCCCCGAGCTTCTGGGTCGATCCGAAGACCGGGGTCAACTACACCGTGGCGGTGCAGACCCCCATCGATCGGATCCGCGACACCTGGGACCTCCTGGGCACGCCGCTCTCCGGCGGCCTCCCGGGCGGCGCCGAACCGGCCGTGGCCGGCCCGACCGTGGGCGGCAGCGCCGAGCCGTCGGCGCCGCGGCCGCTCGACAGCGGCATCGCCCCCTACCTCGGGGCCCTCTCGTCGATGAGCGCCCAGACCAGCCGGACGGCCATCGCCCACGACACCGTGCAGCCGGTGGTCGAGGTGCAGCTCGCCGCCAGCGGCCGCGATCTCGGGGCGGTGGCCGGCGACATCCAGCGGGCCGTCGAGCGGCTGAAGCTCCCGCCGGGTACGCAGGTGAAGCTGCGCGGGCAGAGCGAGAGCATGTTCCAGGCCTTCGGCCGGCTCGGGGTCGGCCTGGTGCTGGCCATCGCGCTCGTCTACCTGCTGCTCACGGTCCTCTTCCAGTCCTGGTCCGACCCGCTCATCATCATCATGGCCGTCCCGGGCGCGCTGGTCGGGATCCTGTGGATGCTCGCGCTCACCGGGACCACGCTCAACGTGGAGTCCTTCATGGGCGCGATCATGGCGGTGGGCATCGCCACCTCGAACAGCATCCTGCTGGTCTCCTTCGCGAACGACTACCGGGCCGCGGCCGCGGTGGACCCCGGGCCGCTGCGGGCGGCCCTCGAGGCCGGCCGGACGCGGCTCCGTCCGGTGCTCATGACCGCGCTGGCGATGATCCTCGGCATGCTGCCCATGGCCATCGGGACCGGGGAGGGGAGCGAGCAGAACGCCCCGCTCGGCAGGGCGGTGATCGGCGGACTCCTCGCCGCCACCTTCACCACCCTGTTCCTGGTCCCCGTCGCCTACACCTTCCTCCGGCGCAAGGCGCCGCGGAAGCACGAGCTCGACGTGACCTTCGCCGCCGAGGCCGGCGAGGAGCCGCCGCCCTCCTCGCTTCCGCCCGCGCCCACCCCCTCTCCGGCGGGGAGCTGATCGTGCCCGAGGAACGCACGCGCACGCGGCACGTCACGGTGGTCCTGGTGATCGCGGTCCTGGTCTGCGTTGCCGGCGCGCTCCTGCTGGCGCTGTCGCGGAGCAGGCGGGAGGCGAGCCAGCGCGAGCAGCTCGCCCGCGCCGCCGCCCTGGGGCCGCAGGTGCTGGTGGCGGTGGCCTCCCGCCCGAGCGACCGGCGCGAGGTGACCTTCCCCGGGGACGTGCGGGCCTTCTGGCAGACCACCCTCTACGCGAAGGTGAACGGCTACATCCGCCGCATGGACGTGGACAAGGGCGACCGGGTGAGCAAGGGGCAGCTCCTGGCCGTCATCGAGTCCCCCGAGACCGACCGGCAGGTGGACCAGGCGCGCGCGACGCTGGGGGTGCGCCAGCGGCTGGCGCGGAGGTTCCGGGCCCTGGCGCCGAGCGGGGTGGTGTCGCAGCAGGACCTCGACCAGGCCAACGCCGACCTGGGCGTCGCCGAGGCCGAGCTGCGCCGGGTGAAGGCGCTGCAGGACTACGAGATCGTGCGCGCCCCCTTCGACGGCATGGTCACCGCGCGCTACGCCGACCCCGGCGCGCTCCTCTCGGCCAGCGGCAGCGGCCAGCCGGTGGTGGAGGTCTCGGACCCGACCCGCGTGCGCATCTTCGTCTACGTCGGTCAGGACGTGGCCCCGTTCGTGCGGCTGGGCGACCCGGGCGTCCTGCACGTGGACCAGCACCCGGGCGTCGAGGTCCAGGCCCGGGTTCGGCGGATCGCCTACGCGCTCGACCCGCGCAGCCGGTCCATGCTGGTCGAGCTCTGGCCCGAGGGGCGGTCGGAGTTCCGGCTCGTGCCGGGGCTCTTCGCGCACGTGACCCTGACGGTGAAGGTGCCCGCGCTGCCCTCCGTGCCGGAGGAGGCGCTGGTGGCTCGCGGCGAGCGGCTGCAGGTCGGGCTGGTGCGCGACGGGAAGCTCCACTTCGTGGAGGTGGTCCCGGGCTACACGGACGGAAAGATCCTGCAGATCCGGCAGGGGCTGCGGGGCGGGGAGGTGGTGGCGCTCTCGCCGCCTTCGGACCTGGCGGAGGGCTCGGCGGTGCGGCCGATCGAGCCGAAGAAGAGGGAGGCGGACGCGGGGGGCGCGGGAGCGCACCGCGAGGCGAGCGCGGGGAGGTGACTCTCCGCGCCCGGGTGCGAGGGCGGACAGCCCTATCGGGAGAGCTGCGGCCGGAGCGGCGAGAGCCCCCACCAGCCGCAGCCGACCGGGGAAGTGTACGGGACCTGCGAGCCGCAGACGTACTGCAGCGAGATGCACTGCGTGTTGGCGAACTGCGAGCATGGGCCGATGGTCGAGGTGCTGCTGCTCTTGCACCAGCCGCCGGTCACCGTGAAGGTGGCGAACCCCGTGACCGGGACCGAGCCGGTGTAGGAGCCGCTGCACGTGCTCGTGCTCGGGTCGCCGATGATCGGGATGATGAGCTGCTGTCCCTGCATCGACAGCAGCCAGTCGCAGAAGGTGCTGATGCCGCTCCCGGTGGGCCCCTTGCAGGAGTTGGAGGAGAGCTGGTTCCCGTTCCCGATGTTGATGGTCTCGCCGGTGCTGAGGGAGCAGCTCCCGGAGCCGCTCTGGAGGATGTTGCAGATGCTCTGGTTGTTCACGTTGGTGGTCGAGGAGAGGCTGGTCCACCCCGCGGTGTTGGCGACCGTGCTGCTCAAGCCGATGAAGTAGGTGCTGCCGCAGGTGAGCGCGTTGTTCGCCACCAGGCAGCCGGCGTTGATGACCAGCGGCGCGCTGGGGCAGGCCGTCTGGCAGGGGCCGCCGCTCACCGCCACCGCCTCGGTCCGCTCGTTGGTGGTCGTCGAGGCGCCGAGGACCCCGTTCATGAAGACCGGGACCGCTCCTCCGCCCGTCGTTCCCTGGGCGCGGGCGGCGTCCACGCGGACGGCCGTGATGTTCAGGGCCGACGCCGCGTCCCGCGTGTCGATCCGGCAGAACTGGTAACCGAGCGGCCCGTCCTGGCCGCTCGGGACGCCACCCCAGGTGGAGCAGCTCTGGGAAGGCGGGGCCCAGTGACCCAGCTCCACCTGATCCGCGGTCACCTGCAGGTGGCTGTCGGTGAGGTGCTGCGAGGCGTAGCTGGCGGCGGCGTCGAGCGCGGGCTGGAGCTGGGCCACCGTCCCGTCGAGCTGCTTGGCGCCCGCGAGCGCCGCCGAGTCGACCGCGTTCTGGAGCTCGCCGCGGATGGAGAAGAAGTGGCCGATGTTGAGCGCCAGGGCCAGGAACCCGCCGAGCACCGTGACCAGGATCGCGACCAGCACCGCGGTCACGCCGCGCTGCGCGGGCGGCCGGCCAGCGCGGCGGCGGGGGCCGGGGCGCTGGCGCGTCGTCAGAGCCATGACGGACCTCCCGGGTTCAGAAGACGAAGGGGATCAGCCGCCATCGGGTGCGCTGCCGGTATTCGCGGTAGTCCGCGAACTCCTGGAGGAGCCTCTCCTCGGCCTGGATGCGGACGAGCTGGAAGGCGGTCGTGGCGACCAGCACCAGGAGGTTGCGCGGGCTCTGGTTGCTCAGCACGTAGCCGAGGTTGCTCACGAGGTAGGACGCGTAGAGCGGGTGGCGCACCAGCCGGTAGGCGCCGGCCGTCCGGACCTCGCGGTGCGAGGGGACGACGGACACCGACCGGTTGAGGGACAGGATGCCGGCCACCGAGCCCGCCGTGCCGATCACCTGGATCAGCTGCGCCAGCGGGAGGTCGTGGAGCGCGGCCGAGGGGCGGAGCAGCATGGGGAGCAGCGTGCCGAAGAAGGCGGCGAGCCAGTCGGCGGGGCGATCGGTGGTGCGGTCCGCGTCCTTCCGAACCAGGAAGAAGACCGCGAACAGGCTCTCGGTCACGACGATGAGCAGCATGCTCGCGCGCGGGGTCGTCAGGAACGAGCGCACGTGCGCGAAGGCGAACAGGAGATAGCAGGCGGCAGCGCCCAGGTCGAAGAAGGCCTGGCGCAGTCCGCCGCGGGTCAGGAGAGGGCGCGCGCTGGTCGCCATGACCGGTCAGCTCCTCGGAACCGAGGGCGCGAGAGGAGGCGGCGGGCGCTCGAGCCCCCCCTGTTGCTCGAGGTAGATGAGCGGCTCGTCCGTGACCTTCTGGCCCTTGGGCGCCAGCCGGCGGCGATAGCCCTCGGAGATGATGGCGGCCTCCTGGGGATCGAGCCCGGAGACGGCGGTGGCGGGCGTCCGGTCCGGGTGGGCGCGCTGTGCCAGCAAGGCGGCGTCGTACGAGTCGCCGAAACCGGGGGTCAGGTGATCCACGCGCAGCCCGCAGCCGGCCACCGACAAGGCGAAAACGATCGGGATCAGGGTTCGCATGCCGGCCTCTCAGGTGCGCGGGGGAGCCTGCTCGAGTTCGCGGGGTAGGGTCCGCCCGAGCGCCCGGGCCACCCGTTCCAGGTTCTGACGCGCGACGGTCGCGCCGGGCTCCAGGCGAAGCGCCTCGGCGTAGAGGTCGTAGGCCTGCTTCAGCGCGCCGCGTCGCTCGTAGGCCCACCCCAGGTTGTTCTTGGCGTCCGAGGGCGAGCCCGCGCGCGTGAACTGCTCGTCTGCCTGGGCGAAGTCGCCCGCGGCCGCGTAGGCGAAGCCCAGGTTGTTCCGCAGCTTGGGGTCGAGGGGCGCCTCCCGCAGCGCCTCGCGGAGGACCGGGATCGCCTCTCGCGCCCGGCCGTGCGCGAACAGGGCGAAGCCGAGGTTGTTGAGATAGCCGGGGCTGTGCGGGGCGAGCTCGACCGCCCGCCGGTGCTCGCCGACGGCCTCCTCGGCGCGCCCGGCCGAGTCATAGAGCACGCCGAGGGCGTCGTGCGCCGCGGCCAGCCCGGAGTCGAGCGAGATCGCCTCCTTGAGATCGGCCTCCGACTCGGCGGGGAGGCGCTGCTCGCGGTAGATGATCCCGCGGAGCAGCAGCGGCTCGGGGTCGCGCGGGTCGGCCCGGTGGAGGTCCTTCGCGAGCGCGAGCGCGGGCGCCCAGTCCCGCCGCTTCACCAGCTCGCGCGCGAGAGACCGCTTCGCGCCGAGCACGTCTCCGTGGGGCGCCGTGGCGCAGCCGGCGGCCAGCAGCATCGGCAGCATCAGTCGGAGGCGCACGTCGTCACCGCCTTCCCAGCATGGGCAGCAGGTTGTTCATGACGCTGAGGGCAGCCGGGCCCATGATGATGGCGAACAGGCTCGGGAGGATGCAGGCGATGAGCGGGAGGGTCATCTTCACGCTCACGTAGGCCGCCTTCTCCTCGGCGCGCTGCATCCGGCGCACCCGGATGCCCTCCGCCTGGATCCGGAGCGCCGAGGCGACGCTGGTCCCGAAGGTCTCGGTCTGGGTCAGGGTGGCGGCGAGGGACTTGAGGTCGCGGACGCCGGTGCGCGCGGCGAGGCGACGGAAGGCCTGGATCCGGGGGATGCCGGCCTTGACCTCGAGGAAGGTGGTGCGGAGCTCGCGGCCGAGCACCGGCCAGGCGAGCATCACCTCGTCGGCCACGCGCTGCACCGACGAGTCCAGCCCAAGTCCCGCCTCCACGCAGGTCACCAGCAGATCGAGGGCATCCGGCAGGCCCCGCTCGATCGAGGTCTGCCGGGAGCGGGTGCGCGAAATGAGCCAGCCGTCCGGGAGGTAGAAGCCGGCCGCGAACGCCATCACCGCGCCGAACATGCCCGGCTCGAGGCCGGTGGTCCCGCGCGAGGTGAACCACAGGAAGGCCGCGAGCCCGGAGCCGGCGAGCAGGACCTTGGCGCCGAGGAAGGTGGTGACCGTCTGCTCGCCGCGCAGGCCGCCCTGCTGAAGCCGCTCGGAGAGGCGACGCACCTCCTGCTCGTTCACCGGCATCGCCACGCGGGCCACGCGCGCCGCGAGCCGCGCGAGGAAGGTCGCCGAGCGCGACCGCTCCTCGACCAGCGCCACCGCGGGCGCGAACGCGTCGGCCTCCGGCTCGGCGAGCCGCTCGGCGATGGTTTCGCGGCCTCGATCGCGGCTCAGCAGGAACGCGACGGCGGCCAACGCGACCACCACCAGCGAGCTGATTCCCAGGGCGAGCGGATCGAGGTGCATGCGGATCCTCAGATGTCCACGCGCATGAGCGACGTCAGCCAGAGCAGCCCGACGGCCCAGATCCCGAGCGCGAAGAGGAGGATCGAGTGGCCGGCCGGCGTGAGGAAGAGCGGGTCGAGGTAGTGCGGGTTGACCACCTTCAGGAGCAGGGTGATGGCGAAGGGCAGCGCCCCCAGCACCAGGGCGGAGGCCCGGCCCTCCGCAGTCAGCGCGCGGAGCTTGCCGAAGAACCGGTACCGCGCCCGGATCGTCTCGGCGATGTTGCCCAGGATCTCGGCCATGTTGCCGCCGGTCTCCTTCTGCACCACCGCCGAGACGGCGAAGATCTTGAGGTCCCGGTTTCCGGGGACCCGCTCGGTCATCTGCACGATGGCCTGCTCCACCGGGATCCCGAGCCGCTGGGCCTCGAAGGCCCGCCCGAACTCGACCGCCACCGGCTCGGGCATCTCGGTCGCGACCACCTCGAAGGCGGAGATGAAGGCGTGACCGGCGCGCAAGGACCGGGACATCATCTCGAGCGCCTCGGGAAGCTGCTCGCTCATCCGGTTGCTGCGCCGCTGGCGCGCCATCAGGAGCAGGAGCCCCGGGGTGCAGAGGCCGAGGGCCCCGGCCAGGAGGGACACGGAG
>JAJXVM010000237.1 GCA_021782135.1 Myxococcales bacterium
GCGGCGTACCGCCAGGCCGGGCTCCTCCTCGCCCTCCCCTTCGCCGGGGACCTCGGCGCCTTCCCGCGCCGGGTGGAGGTGGGGCTGGTGGCGCGGCGCGCGCGCCTCTCTCGCGCGGAGGCCCGCCGCCGCCTCGGGCTCGACGGCCGCCCGGCGGTGCTGGTCTCCTTCGGCGGCATCGGCCAGCCGGGGCTCGCGTGCGCGGCCCTCGCCCGCGCCGGCGACTTCTCCTGGATCCTGCCCGAGGACGCGGACCCGGCGCGGCTCGCCCGGCGCGGGCTCGCCTATCCCGACCTCGTCGCCGCGGCCGACGTGGTGGTGAGCAAGCCCGGCTACGGCATCGTCTCGGACGCCATCGCCGCCGGGACCCGCCTCGTCTACACCGAGCGCGGGGACTTCCCGGAGTACCCGGTGATGGTGCGCGAGCTGCCCGCCTGGCTGGCCTGCGTCCACGTCTCCAACGCGGACCTGTTCGCGGGCCGCCTCGCCGGGCCGGTGGAGCGCGCGCTGGCGCTCCCCATGCCGCCGCCGCCCGACCTCGGCGGCGCGGCCCGGGCGGCGGAGCACATCCTCGCCGCCATCGGCTGAGCGCCGGCGGGGCGACCTTCCGGCCCGATCCGCGGCGGCGCGACGGGCTTCAGGCCGTCGGCTGCTCCGGCGCGACGTCGAGCACCGACCAGTCCTGGGTGGCGGCCCAGTCCTCGAGGCGGTGCCATCCGACCTCCGGCCAGGCGCGGCGCAGACCGGCCACGTCGGCGTGGTACCCGACCTGGTCGAGCCACGCGAACATGGTCGCGAGGTCCTCGCTGCGCGCCCGCAACTCCTCCAGCGGCAGCTCCACCCACTCGATCGGCGCACCCGCCGCCCGCGAGAGGACGCGGGCCGCCTCGGGGCCGGTGCGCTCGTCCGAGGCCACCTCGATCCGCATGCCGTCGAACAGGGCCGGCCGCTCGAGGACCAGCCGCGCCAGCGCGGCCAGGTCGGCGAGGGCGACCATCTGCAGCCGCCGCGCCGCGGGCAGCGGGAGCGCCAGCCGGCCCGCGCGCAGCCCTCCGAGGAAGAGCGGTCCGACGAGGTTCTCCATGAAGGAGACCGGCGCCAGGATCGTGTAGGAGATCCCGAGCCTCCCCACCCGCGCCTCGATCTCCCGCTTGGTCTCGAAGTGCGGGATCCCGGTCTCCCGGTCCGCGCCCGCGACCGAGGAGTAGACGAGGTGCCTCACGCCCGCGGCCCGGGCCGCCTCCGCCGCGCGCAGCCCCTGGCGGATCTCGGCCGACGGCCCGTCCTGGAAGGGCGTGGCCATGAGGAAGAAGGCGTCCGCCCCCGCCGCCGCGGCGCGGATCGAGGCCCCTTCCTCCAGATCTCCCTCGACGATCCGGGCCCCCATCGCGCGCAGCCGGGCCGCGGCCGGGGACCCCGGGCGCCGCGTCAGCGCGCGGACCCGGTGACCACCGTCGAGCAGCGCCCGCGCGACCGCGCCTCCCTGCTGGCCGGTGGCCCCGGCCACGAGCACCTCGATGGGCTTCGGCATGGCGGACCCCTCCCCCCCGTGCATAGTGGCCGGGCCGCGCGGCCGCACCGCGCCCGGTCACTCGCCGGCCGGTGCCGTCAGGGGCGTCCAGCCGCGCCCGTCGCGGCGCGGGAGCTCGTCGGCCTCCGCCGGCCCGGCGCTGCCCGGCTCGTAGGTCGGCAGCGGCTCCGAGCCGGACGCCTCGTCCTCGAGGAGCGGGGTCACGAACCGCCAGGCCTCCTCGACCCAGTCGCGCCGCGCGAAGAGCGTCGCGTCCCCGCGCAGGCAGTCCAGGAGCAGCCGCTCGTAGGCCTCCCGCAGCAGCCCCCCGAAGGCTCCGGCGTAGGTCATCTCCATCCGCACGTCGCCGACGGACAGGTGATCGCCCGGGACCTTGGCGACGAACCGGAGCGAGATCCCCTCGCGCGGCTGGATGCGCAGGATGAGCACGTTCGGCGAGAGGGCGCCCTGCTCCTGCGGGAAGAGGCTGAGCGGGATGGGCTGGAAGTGCACGCGCACCTCCGTGACCCGCCGCGCGAGCCGCTTCCCGGCGCGCAGGTAGAACGGCACGCCCTGCCACCGCCAGTTGTGGATCCGCAGGCTCGCGGCCAGGAAGGTGGGGACGCGGGACTCGGGCGAGACCCCCGGCTCCCCCCGATAGCCCCGGTACTGGCCGTGCACGACCGAGGCGCGCAGCGCGGCCTGGTCGAACGGCTGGAGCGATCGGAGCAGGCGGAGCTTGGCGTCGCGCACGTCGTCGGCGCCGAAGGTGAGCGGCGGCTCCATGGCGCACATCGCGAGCACCTGGAGCAGGTGGTTCTGCACCACGTCGCGCACCACCCCGGTCTGCTCGTAGAAGCGTCCCCGCCCCTCCACCCCGAGCTCCTCCGCCGCCGTGATCTCGACGTGGTCCACGTAGCGGCGGTTCCAGAGCGGCTCGAAGATGGCGTTGCCGAACCGGAAGACCAGGATGTTCTGCACCGTCTCCTTCCCCAGGTAGTGGTCGATCCGGTACGTCTGCCGCTCGTCGAGCCACTTCGCGAGCAGCCGGTCGAGCGCCAGCGCCGACGGCAGATCCCGCCCGAAGGGCTTCTCGACGATCACCCGCGCCCAGGGCTCCGCGCCGTGGCCGTTCCGCGACAGCAGCCCGATCGCGTGCAGGTTCCGGACGATCACCGGGAACAGGTCCGCCGGGGTGGCGAGGTAGAAGAGGTGGTTCCCGAGCGTTCCCATCGATCGCTCGAGCGACGCGAGCCGATCCTTCAGGGCGGCGTAGGTGGCGGGGTCCTCGAAGCCGCCGCCGAGGTAGTCGAGCGCCCCGGAGAAGCGGCTCCAGACCGCCTCGTCGATCGGGAGCCGCCGGGAGAAGCGCTCCAGCGACTCGCGGACCCTGGCGCGGAACTCGGCCGGGGAGAGGGGGGCGCTCCCCAACCCCAGGATCGCCATCCGGCCCGGCAGGGCGCCGTCGAGCGCGAGGTTGTAGAGCGCCGGCGCGAGCTTCCGGCCCCCCAGGTCCCCGGTGGCGCCGAAGATCACCACCGCGCAGGGCGACGGCGCCGGCTCGCGCAGCAGCTCCCGCCCCTGCTCCGCGCAGGGCACGCTGACCCGCACCTCCCGCCTCGACGGTTCCATCTCAGCTCCTCGTCTCCGCGTCCCGGGCGTCCAGTCGGGCGGCCGCGGACTGGTCCACCAGCCAGAGCACCCGCTCGCCGCCGTCGAGCAGCAGCTGCGCCGGGAGGCGCCGCGGATCCCGCGGCCCCCGGAGCACCGCCGCCAGCGCCTCGGCCTTGGGCGCGCCCGCCACCAGCACGAGCGCGCGACGCGCGGCCGCGAGCACCGGCGCGGTCAGGGTGACGCGCTCGGGCCACGGCGGCGGACCGGCCGCCGGCACCACCCAGCGCCTCCGCTCCGCGAGCGCGGCGCTCCCGGGGAAGAGCGAGGCCACGTGCCCGTCCGGGCCCATCCCGAGCAACAGGAGATCGAGCGGCGGCGGGCCCCCGGCCCCGGCCCCGGGACCGAGCACCCGCCCCAGCTCCCGCTCGTACTCCTCCGCCGCCGCCGCGGCGCCGCGCTCCGCCGGGATGCGGTGGACCCGTCCGGCCGGGATCCCCAGCGGGCGGATCAGCTCCGCCTCGGCCAGCCGGTAGTTCGAGCCCGGGTCGTCCGGCGGCACCGCGCGCTCGTCCCCCCAGAACAGCTCGGCCCGCTCCCAGTCCACCCGGCCCCGCCACGGCTCCGTGACCAGCAGCCGGTACAGCCCGCGCGGCGTCTCGCCGCCGGAGAGGGCCAGGGCGAACCGGCCTCGCGCCGCGACCGCGGCCGCGGCGGCCTGCCGCACCTCCTCGGCCGCCGCCCGGCCGAGCTCCTCCAGGCCGGCGCACCGGCGCAGCATCGCTATCCCTTCCCCGCGCGGCCGCGGGCCCGCTCCAGGTGACCGCCGAAGCCGCGCCGCATCGCCGAGAGCGCCTTCTCGCCGAAGCCGTGGCCGTGCTGCGAGCGGAAGCGAGCGTAGAGGGCGGCGCTGATCACCGGCGCCGGCACCCCCTCCTCGACGGCCGCGGCGACGGTCCAGCGCCCCTCGCCCGAGTCGGCCACCACGCCCTCGAACTCGGCCAGGGCCGGATCGCGCGCCAGCGCCGAGGCGGTCAGGTCGAGCAGCCAGGAGCCGATGACGCTGCCGCGGCGCCAGGCCTCCGCCACCTCGGCCACGGGCACCGGCAGGCGGAGCTCCTCCGGCAGGGAGCGGTTCGCGGCCTGCTCGAGGATCTCGAGCCCCTCCGCGTAGGCCTGCATGAGGCCGTACTCGATCCCGTTGTGCACCATCTTCACGAAGTGACCCGCCCCGGGCGGCCCGCAGTGGACGTAGCCCTCCTCCGCGGCCGCGGGCGGCCCCTCGCGGCCGGGGGTTCGCGGGGCGGCGCCGTGCCCGGGCGCGAGGGTCCGGAAGATCGGATCGAGCCGCCCCACCGGCTCGGGATCGCCGCCGATCATGAGGCAGTACCCGCGCTCGAGCCCCCACACCCCGCCGCTCGTGCCGACGTCGAGGAAGTGGACGCCCCGGCCCCGCAGGATGCCTGCCCGCCGCACGCTGTCCTTGAACCAGGAGTTCCCGCCGTCCACCAGCGCGTCGCCGGGCGAGAGCCGCCCCGCGAGCGCGGCCACCGCCTCCTCGGTGACGCGCCCGGCGGGGAGCATGAGCCACACCACCCGCGGCGGGGCCAGGCCGGCCACCAGGCCGTCCAGGCTGGCGACGCCGGCCGCGCCCTCCTCCTGGAGCCGGCGAACCGCCGCCGGGTCGAGGTCGTGCACCACGCAGGCGTGCCCGCCCCGAAGCAGGCGACGCACCATGTTCGAGCCCATCCGGCCCAGTCCCACCATGCCGAGCTGCACGTCCCCTCCTCCTCGGGCTCGCCCTCGCGCCTCCGCCTCCACGGCCTCGGCGCCGGCGAGCCCCGCTTTCGCCCCGCGTCAGGGCGGCCCGTTCCGCTCCCGCGCGGTGACCTGGCCGTCGCCGCCCTCCAGGAGGACGAGGTCGGCCAGCCCCAAAAACAGCCCGGTCCCCACCACCCCGGGCACGGCGCGCAGCCGGGCCTCGAGCCCGGCCGGATCGGCGAGCGGCCCCACCGCGCAGTCGAGGATCGAGTTCCCGTTGTCGCTCACGAACGGGGTCCCGTTCGCGAGCCGGCGCCGCGCGGGGCAGCCGAGCTCGCCCAGCCTGCGCGCGCAGACCGACCAGCCGAACGGCACCACCTCGACGGGCAGTCGCCCGCGGGCGCCGAGCGCCGGCACCACCTTCTCCGGCTCGGCGAGCACGACGAACCGCCGCGCCGCCTCGGCCACGATCCGCTCCCGCACCAGCGCCCCGCCGTAGCCCTTCACGAGGTCGAGCCCCGGGCCGACCTCGTCGGCCCCGTCGACCGCGAGATCGAGCTCGCCGGCCTCCTCCAGCTCCACGAGCGGCAGCCCGAGCGCGCGGGCCGCGACGGCGGCGGCGACGGCGGTCGGG